>CAYXOM010000442.1:0-4645 GCA_964466565.1 uncultured Mycobacterium sp. | reverse complement strand
CCGCCTGGGTGCCCTTGCCGGCTCCCGGCGGCCCGAGCAGCACGATCCTCACTTCAGGAAGCCCTCGTAGTTGCGCTGCATCAGCTGGCTCTCGATCTGCTTGATGGTGTCGAGGCCGACGCCGATCATGATCAGCACCGCGGTGCCGCCGAAGGGCAGGTTCTGCAGGCTGCCGCTGTTGCCGGCCTGCAGGAACACGTTGGGCAGCACCGCGATGACGCCCAGATAGATCGAGCCGGGCAGGGTGATCCGGTTCAGCACGTAGCTCAGGTAGTCCGCGGTGGGCTTGCCCGGGCGGATGCCGGGGATGAAGCCGCCGAACTTCTTCATCTCGTCGGCGCGTTCCTCGGGGTTGAACGTGATGGACACGTAGAAGAACGTGAAGAAGATGATCAGGCCGAAGTAGATCAGCACGTAGATGGTGTCGGCCGGGTTGGTCAGGTGGTCGGCCACGAAGCGGTCCCACCAGCCCGTGCCCGGCCCGCCGCGGCCGCTCTGGATCAGCTGGGTGACCAGGTGCGGCACGTAGATCAGCGACGAGGCGAAGATGACCGGGATGACGCCGGCCTGGTTGACCTTCAGCGGCAGGTAGGTGGAGGTGCCGCCGTACATCTTCCGGCCGACCATGCGCTTGGCGTACTGCACCGGGATGCGGCGCTGGCCCTGCTCGACGAACACCACGCCGACGAGGATCACCAGGGCGGCGATGCACACCGCGGTGAACACCGCGCCGCCGCGGGTGTCGAGGATGGACTTGCCCTCCGACGGGATCCGCGAGGCGATGCTGGCGAAGATCAGCAGCGACATGCCGTTGCCGACGCCGCGCTCGGTGACCAGTTCGGCCATCCACATGACCAGCGCCGCGCCGGCGGTCATCACGATGACGATCACGACCAGGGAGAAGATGCTCTGGTTGACCAGGATGTCGAGGCTGCAGCCCTGCAGTAGACCGCCGTTGGCGGCCAGCGCCACAATGCTGGTGGCCTGCAGCACGGCCAGCGCGATCGACAGGTAGCGGGTGTACTGGGTCATCTTGGCCTGGCCGGCCTGACCCTCCTTGCGCAGCTGCTCGAAACGCGGGATGACCACGGTGAGCAACTGCACGATGATGCTCGCGGTGATGTAGGGCATCACACCCACCGCGAACACCGACAGCTGCAGCAGCGCGCCACCGGAGAACAGGTTGATCAGCGAGTACAGCTGCGCCCCGGCGCCGCCGCTGAGCTGGTCGATGCACTGCTGGACGTTGCTGTAGTTCACCCCGGGCGAGGGCAGCGCCGCACCGATCCGGTAGAGGATCACCATGGCCAGGGTGAACACGATCTTGCGCCGCAGGTCCACCGTCCGCATCGCCGAGACGAAAGCCGAGAACACTCTTCCTCCTGGGTGCGCCATGGGAGGGCGCGCCGATGTGGCTGGCTGACCAGCGTGGGACAACATGTGGTTCGGCGGCGGTCCCGCCGACGCCCCAGTCAGTCTAAGAGACTAACAGTTGACGCAGGCAGGACGGGAATCCGACGTGCACTTAGCCTGCCTAACCACTTTGTCTCCGAGGGCTAGAAGCGGGTATCCCCCGGCCACAGCGCGAAGGTTCCGCCCAGGCCCCGCCGGGCCTCGGCGGCCAGCCGGTCCAGCACCCCGGCGGCCAGGCCCGCGGCGGCCTCGGGCAGCGTGGCGGCGGCCGGCTGCGAGGACGCCCGCGGCCGCAGGTAGTCGCGCATCGACGCGCCCGGGTAGCTCGCCAGTCTGACGTCGGCGTCGGCGTCCAGCCCGGCCAGCACCTTGGCGCGGCGGACCGCGGTGCGCAGCCCGCCGAGTTCGTCGACCAGGCCGCGCTCGCGGGCGTCGGCGCCGGTCCAGACCCGGCCGCGGGCCACCGCGTCGACCTCCTCGACCGACAGTCCCCTGGCCTGTGCCACCCGGGCGACGAAGTCGGCGTAGAACAGGTCGGCCTCGGCCTCCACCAGCGCCCGCTGCTCGCCGGTGAACGGGGTCCGCGGCGACCAGGCGTCGGCGTTGGCGTTGGTGCGGACCCCGTCGAAGCCCAGTCCGAGGCGGTCGGTCAGTTCGCGGGTCACCAGCTTCCCGGTCACCACGCCGATCGACCCGGTGATGGTGCCCGGGTTGGCGACGATCTCACCGGCCGCCATCGCCACGTAGTAGCCGCCCGAGGCCGCCACCGCACCCATCGAGGCCACCACCGGCTTGCCGGCCTCACGGGTGCGCACGGCCTCGCGCCAGATGGTCTCCGACCCGGTGACCGAGCCCCCGGGGCTGTCGACCCGCAGCACCACCGCGGCGACGTCGTCATCGGCCGCCGCCTCGCGCAGGGCGGCGGCGATGGTGTCCCCGCCGGCGCCCGAACGCGACAGCGGCAGCATCTGCGGGCCGCCGCGGCCGCTGACGATCGGCCCGGCCACGGTCACCAGCGCGATGGCCGGACGGGAGCGCCCCGGCAGTGCCGGGCCGGACTTGCGGGTCTGTGCGTAGCGGGACAGGAACAGCCGCGGCGGTGCGTCGTCGGCGTCCGGGTTCGCCACATCCTCGGCGCCGGTCAGCTGTGCGATTCGGAGGTAGGCCTCGTCCCGGAACCCGATGCGGTCCAACAATTTCGCCGCGATGGCGTCCTCGCGCAGCAGCGGTGCCCGGTCGGCCAGGGCGTCGAGTTCGGCCGGTTCGATCCCGCGCGAGGCGGCGATGCCCTGCCACACCTGGGCATGCAGGCTCTCCAGCAGCCGGGCGTCGGCCTCGCGGTGGGCGTCGGTGTAGCGGTCCTCGGTGAACAGGTTGGCGGCGGACTTGTACTCGCCGCGGGCGACGAACTGCGCCTCGACGCCCGCCTTGTCCAGCGCGTCGCGCAGGAACAGCGGGCTGGTGGCGAATCCAATCAGCCCGACGGTCCCCGACGGCTGCATCCACACCTCGCCGAACGACGAGGCCAGGTAGTACGACAGCGTCCCGGGGTAGGTTTCGGCCCAGGCCAGCGAGGGCTTGGCGGCGGTGAAGGCCGCCACCGCCTCCCGCAACTCCTGCACGGCGGCCGGCGGTGCGGCCGAAAGCTGAACCCGCGCAATCAGTCCGGCGACCCGGGGATCCTCCGCACCGCGATGGATCGCGGCGACGGCCTCGCGCAGCAGCAGCGGACGGCCGGCGCCCCCGAGCAGGCGAAGCGGGTCGAAACTCGCCGTCTCCGGCGGTGCGCTTTGCAGGTCCAGTTCGAGGACGCAGCCGCCGGGCACCCCCCGGTGGCGGGCGGTGTCGATCCGGCGGGCCAGGACCCGCAGGTCGGCGGGGACTCCGCTGAGAAAGGCTCGCATCCCCCGAGGCTACCGGCCGGACCGGCCTAGCCGAGTTCGGTGGCCGAACCGCCGGCGGCGGTGATCTTCTCCCGGGCGCTTCCGCTGAACTTGTGCGCGGTCACGTTGACCTTCACGGTCAGCGTGCCGTTGCCGAGCACCTTCACCACGGTGTTCTTGCGGACCGCGCCGCGCTCGACGAGGTCCTCCACGGTGACGTCGCCGCCGCCCGGGAAGAGCCGACTGATGTCGCCGACGTTGACCACGGCGTACTCGGTGCGGAACCGGTTGCGGAAGCCCTTGAGCTTGGGCAGCCGCATGTGGATCGGCATCTGCCCGCCCTCGAAGGCCACCGGCACGTTCTTGCGCGCCTTGGTGCCCTTGGTGCCGCGCCCGGCGGTCTTGCCCTTGGAGGCCTCGCCGCGGCCGACCCTGGTCCGGGCCTTCTTCTCGCCGGGCGCCGGGCGCAGGTCGTGCAGCTTGATGACGCTCATGACGTGACTTCCTCTACCTCGACGAGGTGGTGGACGACCCTGATCAGGCCGCGGGTCTGCGGGGTGTCCTCACGGATCACCGACTGGCGGATCTTCCGCAGGCCGAGGGACCGCAGGCTCTCCCGCTGCTTCCAGCGCGCCCCGACGGTGCCGCGCACCTGGGTGATCTTCAACTCGGCCATCAGGCACCTCCCTCCGCGGCCGCCACGCCCTGACGGGCCAGTGCCTCGCTCTCGCGGCGCGCGCGCAGCATGCCGGCCGGCGCGACGTCCTCGATGGGCAGGCCCCGGCGCGCGGCGACCTCCTCGGGCCGCTGCAGCATCTTCAGCGCCGTCACGGTGGCGTGCACCACGTTGATGGCGTTGTCGCTGCCCAGCGACTTGGCCAGCACATCATGCACCCCGGCGCACTCAAGCACGGCACGGCAGGCCCCGCCGGCGATGACGCCGGTGCCCGGGCTGGCCGGGCGGAGCATCACCACGCCGGCCGCGGCCTCGCCCTGGACCGGATGGGTGATGGTGCCGCCGATCAGCGGAACCCGGAAGAAGTTCTTGCGGGCCTCCTCGACGCCCTTGGCGATCGCCGCGGGCACCTCCTTGGCCTTGCCGTAGCCGACGCCGACCATGCCGTGGCCGTCACCGACGATGACCAGCGCGGTGAAGCTGAACCGGCGCCCACCCTTGACCACCTTGGAGACGCGGTTGATGGTGACCACACGTTCCAGGAAGTTGCTCTTGTCGCCGTCGCACCGTGCGGCCCGCGTGGGAGGTCGGCTATTAAGGGATGACTGCAGGCGGGGGCATGCGCCTGACTTGATGCCGAAAACGGAGCCGAGGGCCGTGGTACCCACCCTTC
>CAYXOM010000441.1:0-6287 GCA_964466565.1 uncultured Mycobacterium sp. | reverse complement strand
CAGTTCATGGACCAGAACAACCCGCTGTCGGGCCTGACCCACAAACGGCGGCTGTCCGCGCTGGGTCCGGGTGGGCTGTCTCGGGAGCGGGCCGGCCTGGAGGTGCGCGACGTGCACCCCAGCCACTACGGCCGGATGTGCCCGATCGAGACCCCGGAGGGTCCCAACATCGGCCTGATCGGCTCGCTGTCGGTCTACGCGCGGGTGAACCCGTTCGGCTTCATCGAGACCCCCTACCGCAAGGTGGTCGGCGGCAAGGTCACCGACGAGATCGTCTACCTGACCGCCGACGAGGAGGACCGCCACGTCGTGGCGCAGGCGAACTCGCCGACCGACGCCAAGGGCAAATTCACCGAGGAGCGCGTCCTGGTGCGCCGCAAGGGCGGCGAGGTCGAGTACGTCGACGCCTCCGAGGTGGACTTCATGGACGTCTCGCCGCGCCAGATGGTGTCGGTGGCCACCGCCATGATCCCGTTCCTCGAGCACGATGACGCCAACCGTGCGCTGATGGGCGCCAACATGCAGCGTCAGGCCGTGCCGCTGGTGCGCAGCGAGGCGCCCCTGGTGGGCACCGGCATGGAACTGCGTGCCGCGATCGACGCCGGTGACGTCGTCGTCGCCGACAAAGCCGGTGTGGTGGAGGAGGTCTCGGCCGACTACATCACCGTGATGGCCGACGACGGCACCCGGCACACCTACAAGCTGCGCAAGTTCAACCGGTCCAACCACGGCACCTGCGCCAACCAGAAGCCGATCGTCGACACCGGACAGCGGGTCGAGGCCGGCCAGGTGATCGCCGACGGGCCGTGCACCGAGAACGGCGAGATGGCGCTCGGGCGCAACCTGCTGGTGGCGATCATGCCGTGGGAGGGCCACAACTACGAGGACGCGATCATCCTGTCCTCGCGCCTCGTCGAGGAGGACGTGCTCACCTCGATCCACATCGAGGAGCACGAGATCGACGCCCGCGACACCAAGCTGGGCGCCGAGGAGATCACCCGCGACATCCCGAACATCTCCGAGGAGGTGCTCGCCGACCTCGACGAGCGCGGCATCGTGCGCATCGGTGCTGAGGTCCGCGACGGCGACATCCTGGTCGGCAAGGTCACCCCGAAGGGCGAGACCGAACTGACCCCCGAGGAGCGGCTGCTGCGGGCGATCTTCGGCGAGAAGGCCCGCGAGGTGCGCGACACCTCGCTGAAGGTGCCCCACGGCGAGTCCGGCAAGGTCATCGGCATCCGGGTGTTCTCCCGCGAGGACGACGACGAGCTGCCCGCCGGGGTCAACGAACTGGTCCGCGTCTACGTCGCGCAGAAGCGCAAGATCTCCGACGGCGACAAGCTGGCGGGCCGGCACGGCAACAAGGGCGTCATCGGCAAGATCCTCGCCCAGGAGGACATGCCGTTCCTGCCCGACGGCACCCCGGTGGACATCATCCTCAACACCCACGGCGTGCCGCGCCGGATGAACATCGGCCAGATCCTGGAGACCCATCTGGGCTGGATCGCCAAGACCGGCTGGCAGGTGCCCCAGGAGAACGGCGCCAGGCCGGACTGGGCGGCCACCCTGCCCAAGGAGCTGCTCTCGGCGCAGCCGGACTCGATCGTCTCCACCCCGGTGTTCGACGGGGCGCGGGAGTCCGAACTGCAGGGCCTGCTCAGCTCCACGCTGCCCAGCCGCGACGGCGAGGTGCTCGTCGACGGCGACGGCAAGGCGGTGCTCTACGACGGGCGCTCCGGCGAGCCGTTCCCGTACCCGGTCACCGTCGGCTACATGTACATCCTCAAGCTGCACCACCTGGTGGACGACAAGATCCACGCCCGCTCCACCGGCCCGTACTCGATGATCACCCAGCAGCCGCTGGGTGGTAAGGCGCAGTTCGGCGGTCAGCGGTTCGGCGAGATGGAGTGCTGGGCCATGCAGGCCTACGGTGCGGCCTACACGCTGCAGGAACTGCTGACCATCAAGAGCGACGACACCGTCGGCCGGGTCAAAGTCTACGAGGCGATCGTCAAGGGCGAGAACATCCCCGAGCCCGGCATCCCCGAGTCGTTCAAGGTGCTGCTCAAGGAACTGCAGTCGCTGTGCCTCAACGTCGAGGTGCTTGCCAAGGACGGCGCCGCCATCGAGATGCGCGACACCGACGACGAGGACCTCGAGCGCGCCGCCGCCAACCTCGGAATCAACCTGTCCCGCAACGAGTCGGCATCCGTCGAGGATCTCGCCTAAGTCGTCCGATCCCGCAAGGGGAAAGGGAGTTACGTGCTAGACGTCAACTTCTTCGATGAGCTCCGCATCGGCCTGGCCACCGCCGAGGACATCCGCACCTGGTCCTACGGCGAGGTCAAGAAGCCCGAGACCATCAACTACCGCACGCTCAAGCCGGAGAAGGACGGCCTGTTCTGCGAGAAGATCTTCGGCCCGACCCGTGACTGGGAGTGCTACTGCGGCAAGTACAAGCGCGTGCGCTTCAAGGGCATCATCTGCGAGCGCTGCGGTGTCGAGGTCACCCGTGCCAAGGTGCGCCGCGAGCGGATGGGCCACATCGAGCTGGCCGCGCCAGTCACCCACATCTGGTACTTCAAGGGCGTGCCCTCTCGGCTGGGCTACCTGCTGGACCTGGCGCCCAAGGATCTCGAGAAGATCATCTACTTCGCCGCCTACGTCATCACCGCGGTCGACGACGAGATGCGCCACAACGAGATGTCGACCCTCGAGGCCGAGATGGAGTCCGAGAAGCGCGCGGTGGCCAACCAGCGCGACCTCGACCTGGAGGCGCGGGCCAAGAAGCTCGAGGCCGACATCGCCGAGCTGGAGGCCGAGGGCGCAAAGTCCGACGTCCGCCGCAAGGTCAAGGACGGCGGCGAACGCGAGATGCGCCAGATCCGCGACCGCGCCCAGCGCGAGCTGGACCGGCTCGACGAGATCTGGACCACCTTCACCAAGCTGGCCCCCAAGCAGCTGATCGTCGACGAGAACATCTACCGCGAGCTCGTCGACCGCTATGGCGAGTACTTCGAGGGATCGATGGGTGCCGAGGCCATCAAGAGGCTGATCAACAGCTTCGACATCGACGCCGAGGCCGAGGCGCTGCGCGAGGTGATCCGCAGCGGCAAGGGCCAGAAGAAGATTCGCGCGCTCAAGCGCCTCAAGGTGGTCGCGGCCTTCCAGCAGTCGGGCAACTCCCCGATGGGCATGGTGCTCGACGCCGTGCCGGTGATCCCGCCGGAGCTGCGCCCGATGGTGCAGCTCGACGGCGGCCGGTTCGCCACCTCTGACCTCAACGACCTCTACCGCCGGGTGATCAACCGCAACAACCGGCTCAAGCGGCTCATCGAACTCGGCGCGCCCGAGATCATCGTCAACAACGAGAAGCGGATGCTCCAGGAGTCGGTGGACGCGCTGTTCGACAACGGCCGCCGCGGCCGGCCCGTCACCGGGCCGGGCAACCGCCCGCTGAAGTCGCTGTCGGACCTGCTCAAGGGCAAGCAGGGCCGGTTCCGCCAGAACCTGCTGGGCAAGCGCGTGGACTACTCGGGCCGCTCGGTCATCGTGGTCGGCCCGCAGCTCAAGCTGCACCAGTGCGGCCTGCCCAAGCTGATGGCCCTGGAACTGTTCAAGCCGTTCGTGATGAAGCGGCTGGTCGACCTCAACCACGCGCAGAACATCAAGAGCGCCAAACGCATGGTCGAGCGGCAGCGCCCGCAGGTGTGGGACGTGCTCGAAGAGGTCATCGCCGAGCACCCGGTGCTGCTCAACCGCGCACCCACGCTGCACCGGCTGGGCATCCAGGCCTTCGAGCCGATGCTGGTCGAGGGCAAGGCGATCCAGCTGCACCCGCTGGTCTGCGAGGCGTTCAACGCCGACTTCGACGGAGACCAGATGGCCGTGCACCTGCCGCTGAGTTCCGAGGCCCAGGCCGAGGCCCGCGTACTGATGCTCTCCAGCAACAACATCCTCTCGCCGGCGTCGGGCAAGCCGCTGGCCATGCCGCGTCTGGACATGGTCACCGGGCTGTACTACCTGACCACCCTCATCGAGGGGGAGAAGGGGCAGCACACCCCGGCGGCAAAGGACACCCCCGAAACCGGTGTGTACTCCAGCCCGGCAGAGGCCATCATGGCGATGGACCGCGGCGCGCTGTCGGTGCGGGCCGGCATCCGGGTCCGGCTGTCCCAGCTGCGCCCGCCGCACGAGGTCGAGACCGAGTTGTTCGGCGAGAACGGCTGGCGGCCCGGTGACGCCTGGATCTGCGACACCACCCTGGGACGGGTGCTGTTCAACGAACTGCTGCCGCAGGGCTATCCGTTCGTCAACGAGCAGATGCACAAGAAGGTCCAGGCCCGCATCATCAACGACCTCGCCGAGCGCTACCCGATGATCGTCGTCGCCCAGACCGTCGACAAGCTCAAGGACACCGGCTTCTACTGGGCCACCCGCAGCGGTGTCACGGTGTCGATGGCCGACGTGCTGGTGCTGCCGGAGAAGCAGGCGATCCTCGACCGCTACGAGGAGGAGGCCCGCGGCATCGAGAAGAAGTACCAGCGCGGTGCGCTGAACCACCAGGAGCGCAACGACGCCCTGGTGGAGCTGTGGAAGAAGGCCACCGAGGAGGTCGGCGAGGCGCTGCGCGAGCACTACCCCGACGACAACCCGATCATCACGATCGTGGAGTCCGGCGCCACCGGCAACTTCACCCAGACCCGCACCCTGGCCGGGATGAAGGGTCTGGTGACCAACCCCAGGGGCGAGTTCATCCCGCGGCCGATCAAGTCCAGCTTCCGCGAGGGCCTGACGGTGCTGGAGTACTTCATCAACACCCACGGCGCCCGCAAGGGCCTGGCCGACACCGCGCTGCGCACCGCCGACTCGGGCTACCTGACCCGTCGTCTGGTCGACGTCTCCCAGGACGTCATCGTCCGCGAGCACGACTGCGGCACCGAGCGCGGCATCACCGTCGACCTCGCCGAGCGCGCCACTGGGCCCGATGGCACGGCAACGCTGATCCGCGACCCGTTCGTGGAGACCTCCGCCTACGCCCGCACGCTGGCCGCCGACGCCGTCGACGCCGAGGGCTCGGTGGTCGTCGAGCGGGGCCACGACCTGGGCGACCCGGCGATCGACGCCGCACTGGGGGCCGGCATCACGGCGGTCAAGGTGCGTTCGGTGCTCACCTGCGCATCGGCGGCCGGGGTGTGCGCCATGTGTTACGGCCGCTCGATGGCCACCGGCAAGCTGGTCGACATCGGCGAGGCCGTCGGTATCGTCGCCGCCCAGTCCATCGGCGAGCCGGGCACCCAGTTGACCATGCGCACCTTCCACCAGGGCGGCGTCGGCGAGGACATCACCGGCGGTCTGCCCCGCGTGCAGGAACTGTTCGAGGCCCGCATCCCGCGCGGCAAGGCCCGGATCGCCGAGGTCGCCGGACGGGTGCGCATGGAGGAGAGCGACAAGTTCTACAAGATCACCATCGTTCCCGACGACGGGAGCGAGGAGGTCGTCTACGACAAGCTCTCCAAGCGTCAGCGGCTGCGGGTGTTCCGCCACGAGGACGGATCGGAGCGGCTGCTCGCCGACGGCGACCACGTCGAGGTGGGCCAGCAGCTGATGGAGGGCTCGGCCGACCCGCACGAGGTGTTGCGCGTGCTCGGCCCGCGTGAGGTCCAGGTCCACCTGACCAAGGAGGTCCAGGAGGTCTACCGGGCGCAGGGCGTGTCGATCCACGACAAGCACATCGAGGTGATCGTCCGCCAGATGCTGCGCCGGGTGACGATCATCGACTCCGGTTCCACCGAGTTCCTGCCCGGTTCGCTGACCGAGCGCGCCGAGTTCGAGGCGGAGAACCGCCGGGTGGTCGCCGAGGGCGGCGAACCGGCCGCCGGGCGCCCGGTGCTGATGGGCATCACCAAGGCGAGCCTGGCCACCGACTCGTGGCTGAGCGCGGCGTCGTTCCAGGAGACCACCCGGGTGCTGACCGACGCGGCGATCAACTGCCGCAGCGACAAGCTCAACGGGCTCAAGGAGAACGTGATCATCGGCAAGCTGATCCCGGCCGGCACCGGCATCAACCGGTACCGCAACATCCAGGTTCAGCCCACCGAGGAGGCCCGCGCCGCGGCGTACACCATCCCGTCGTATGAGGATCAGTACTACAGCCCGGACTTCGGCCAGGCCACCGGTGCGGCCGTGCCCCTGGACGACTACGGCTACAGCGACTACCGCTAGTCACCTTTTCCCGCGAGCAGACGCAAACGTCTCCGCACGCCCGGCGTGTCGGGGACGTTTAC
>CAYXOM010000440.1:0-2423 GCA_964466565.1 uncultured Mycobacterium sp. | reverse complement strand
CCACCAGCGACGAGGTGCTCGGCATCAGCGTGCCGATGGCGACCGCGATCGCCGACGCCGCCGCCGCGCGCCGCGAGTACCTCGACGAGACCGGCGGGCGCTACGTGCACGTCCTGGCCGACGGCGACATCCACAGCTCCGGCGACCTCGCCAAGGCGATCGCCTGCGGTGCCGACGCGGCGCTGCTGGGCACCCCGCTGGCAGCCGCCGCCGAATCGCTCGGCGGCGGCTGGTTCTGGCCGTCGGCCGCCGCGCACCCGTCCCTGCCCCGCGGCGCGCTGCTGCAGGTGACGCTCGGCGACCGCCCCTCGCTCGACAGGGTGCTCAACGGCCCCTCCGACGACCCGTTCGGAGGGCTCAACCTGGTGGGGGGACTTCGGCGCTCGATGGCCAAGGCCGGGTATTGCGATCTCAAGGAATTCCAGAAAGTCGGGCTCGCCGTCGGCAGCTGAGCACCTGCTTAGACTGTGCGCGTGTCTCCCGCCGAACCCGGATCGCCCCGGCCGGTGCTGGTGGTCGACTTCGGGGCCCAGTATGCCCAGCTGATCGCCCGCCGCGTGCGGGAGTCCCGGGTGTTCTCCGAGGTCATCGCCCACACCGCAACCGTTGCGGAGATCAAGGCCCGGGACCCGCAGGCCATCGTGCTCTCGGGCGGCCCGGCCAGCGTGTACGCCGACGACGCTCCGCAACTCGACCCCGCGGTGTTCGATCTCGGCGTCCCGGTGTTCGGCATCTGCTACGGGTTTCAGGCCATGGCCCAGGCACTCGGGGGCACCGTGGCCCGGACCGGCACCAGCGAGTACGGCCGCACCGAGCTCACTGTTCTCGGCGGCCTGCTTCATTCGGGTCTGCCCTCGAATCAGCCGGTGTGGATGAGCCACGGTGACGCGGTCACGGCCGCACCGGCCGGCTTCGAGGTCGTCGCCTCCAGCGCGGGCGCTCCGGTGGCCGCCTTCGAGGACGCCGCCCGGAAGCTGGCCGGAGTGCAATACCACCCCGAGGTCATCCACACCCCGCATGGGCAGCAGGTGCTCGGCCGGTTCCTGCACGAGTTCGCCGGCATCGCGCCGGCCTGGACGCCGGCCGGGATCGCCGAGAGCCTCGTCGAGGCGGTCCGCGAGCAGATCGGCGACGGCCACGCCATCTGCGGCCTGAGCGGGGGAGTGGACTCCGCGGTGGCCGCCGCGCTGGTCCAGCGCGCCATCGGCGACCGGCTGACGTGCGTCTTCGTCGACCACGGTCTGTTGCGCGCCGGCGAGCGCGAACAGGTGCAGCGCGACTTCGTCGCCGCCACCGGCGCCCGGCTGGTGACCGTCGACGCCGCCGAACGCTTCCTGGCGGCCCTGACCGGCGTGGTGAACCCGGAGGGCAAGCGCAAGATCATCGGCCGTGAGTTCATCCGCACGTTCGAGACCGCGGTGCGGGATCTGCTGTCCGACGGCGACTCTCACGGCGCGCCGGTGGAATATCTGGTGCAGGGCACGCTCTACCCCGATGTGGTCGAGTCCGGCGGCGGCAGCGGGACGGCCAACATCAAGAGCCACCACAACGTCGGCGGCCTGCCGCCGGACCTGAAGTTCAGCCTCGTCGAGCCGCTGCGGCTGCTGTTCAAGGACGAGGTGCGCGCGGTCGGCCGGGAACTGGGCCTACCGGAGGAGATCGTCGCCCGTCAGCCCTTCCCGGGCCCGGGCCTGGGGATCCGGATCGTCGGTGAGGTCACCGCGCACCGGCTGGACGTCCTGCGCCGGGCCGACTCGATCGCCCGGGAGGAACTCACCGCGGCGGGCCTCGACGGCCAGATCTGGCAGTGCCCGGTGGTGCTGCTCGCCGACATCCGCTCGGTCGGGGTGCAGGGCGACGGCCGCACCTACGGACATCCGGTGGTGCTGCGCCCGGTGTCCAGCGAGGACGCCATGACCGCGGACTGGACCCGGGTGCCCTACGACGTGCTCGAGCGGATCTCGACCCGGATCACCAACGAGGTGCCCGAGGTCAACCGGGTGGCGCTGGATGTGACCAGCAAGCCGCCGGGCACCATCGAGTGGGAGTGAGCTCCCCGGGCTCTTGACGCTCCCCGGCTGCGGGTGTTTACTTCCAGTAATTCGAACATATATTCGAGAACAGTGACGTCGATCGCAGCTGGAGGTGGGCGATGACGGCGGCGATCACCCTCGGCGGGCAGCGCGCTGGGCGCGCTGACCAGCTGGAACGACTGCGCCGGCAGATGGATGCGGTGTCCCCGGGCGCAGGCCCGGGTGCAGGCCCGGTCGGCAGCCGGTCGGTGCTGCCGGGTGCGGAGGCGCTGGCCGGCCTGCTGCCGGCCGGGCTGCCCCGGGGTGTCGTGGCGGTGCTGTCGGGGGCGCGTTCGCTGCCGGTGGCCATCACCGCGGCGGTGACCGCGGCGGGCGCTCATGCCGCCGTCG
>CAYXOM010000439.1:0-9601 GCA_964466565.1 uncultured Mycobacterium sp. | reverse complement strand
GTAGGCCGCCAAGGCGGTGTCCGACGTCACCCCGGCCAGCGTCCAGCCCCGGCCGGCAAGATCGTGGATGGCGACCTTGGCCTCGTGCAGCGCCTTGGGCACGGCGGGGTCGGCCAGCCAGGCCCCCAGCGATTCTTCGTCCGCGGGCGTCAGGGTGGCGGTGTCGATATACGCCCCCTCGCCGTCGGGTGCGGCGATCGCCAGCGCGGTCGCGTCGCCGTCGTAGACGGCGTGGGAGCCGACGACTGCCACCCCGCAGCGTCCTCCGGCACCGGCGTGCTCGCCGAGCCAGTGCGCCACAGTCCCCGGCTCCAGGGCGCCACCCCGCACGTCGAAGCCGGCGTCCACCTCGGGTTCCACCGCGGCCAGGGTGTCGAAGAGCCGGTCGCGCAGGACCCGGAACTCCAGGTCGTCGAAGAGCCGGTGGATCTGATCCCGGTCCCAGGGCAGCAGCCGCAGCGTGTCCGGGGTCTGCGCCAGGGGCACGTCACGCATCAACTGCGTGAGTTCCCGGTTGAGCAGGACGCTGGCCAGGTTCGCACGCAGCGAGTCGCCGACCTTGCCCCGTACCTGTTCCACGTTGTCCACCAGGCCCTGCAGCGAGCCGTACTCGGCGACCCACTTGGCGGCGGTCTTCTCCCCCACCCCCGGGATGCCGGGCAGGTTGTCGCTCGGGTCGCCCCGCAGAGCCGCGAAGTCCGGGTACTGCTGGGGGGTCAGCCCGTACTTCTCAGTCACGGCCTCCGGGGTGAAGCGGGTCAGTTCACTGACGCCCTTGCGCGGGTAGAGCACGGTGACATTGGCGTTGACCAGTTGCAGCGAGTCGCGGTCGCCACTGACGACCAGCACCCGGTAGCCGGCGTCGTCGGCCTGGGTGGCCAGGGTGGCGATGATGTCGTCGGCCTCGAACCCCGGCTCGGCGAGCACCGTGATCCCCAGGGCGGCCAGCACCTGCTTGGTGATGTCGATCTGGCCGCGGAACTCGTCCGGAGGGGAACTGCGGGTGGCCTTGTACTGCGGGTAACGCTCGGCGCGGAAGGTCTGCCGGGACACGTCGAAGGCGGCGGCGACGTGGGTGGGACCCTCGTCGCGCAGCAGGTTGATCAGCATCGCGGTGAACCCGTAGACCGCATTGGTGGTCAGGCCGCCCTTGGTCTTGAAGTTCTCCGTCGGCAGCGCGTAGAACGCCCGGAACGCCAGCGAGTTGCCGTCCAGAAGCATCAGCGTCGGCTTCTCGTCGGCACTCACGGTCCCACTCTAGGCACGGGTTAAGCTACCGGCGTGCCAGGTTCTGCGCAGGCTCCGGCGATCGAGGGCTGGTGGGCCGTGGGCGAGGACGGCGCCCCGCACCTGATCGGTGCGCGCTGCCCGCTGTGCGCGACGGTGGTCTTCCCCCCGCGGCAGAGCAACTGCCCCAACCCGGCCTGTGACGCCGACGAACTGGAATCGGTGCCGCTGTCCCGGCGCGGCACCCTGTGGAGTTACACCGAGAACCACTTCCAGCCACCGGTCCCGTACCCGCAGTCCGACCCGTTCGAACCCTTCGCGATCGCCGCGGTGAGCCTGGAGGCCGAGGGGATCATCGTGCTGGGCAAGGTCGCTGAAGCGACACCGGCGGCCGACCTGAGCGTCGGTATGCCGATGGAGCTGACCACCATGGCGCTGTTCACCGACGGCGACGGAGTCGAGCGCACCGTCTACGCCTGGAGGGTTGCCGGATGACCGGAGCCGACCCCGTCTACATCCTCGGCGCGGGCATGCACCCATGGGGTAAGTGGGGCCGCGACTTCACCGAGTACGGCACCGTCGCCGCCCGCGCCGCCCTGCGCGACGCCGGCCTGGACTGGCGGCAGATCCAGCTGGTCGCCGGCGCGGACACCATCCGCAACGGCTATCCCGGTTTCGTCGCCGGTGCCACGTTCGCGCAGAAGCTGGGATGGACGGGAATCCCGGTGTCCTCGAGCTACGCCGCCTGCGCGTCGGGTTCGCAGGCGCTGCAGTCCGCCCGCGCACAGATCCTGGCCGGACTGTGCGACGTGGCGCTGGTGATCGGCGCGGACACCACACCGAAAGGGTTCTTCGCGCCGGTGGGTGGTGAGCGGCGCGACGACCCGGACTGGCAGCGCTTCCACCTCATCGGCGCCAGCAACCCGGTCTATTTCGCGCTGCTGGCGCGCCGGCGGATGGAGCTGTACGGCGCCACCTGCGAGGACTTCGCCGCGGTGAAGGTGAAGAACTCCCGGCACGGCCTGCACAACCCGAATGCGCGCTACCGCAAGGAAACCTCCGCCGAGGACATCGCGGCCAGCCCGGTGGTGTCCGACCCGCTGCGGCTGCTCGACATCTGCGCCACCAGCGACGGCGCCGCCGCGCTGGTGGTGGCCAGCAAGGCGTTCACCGAGAAGCACCTCGGGTCGGCGGCCGGGGTGCCGTCGGTGCGGGCGGTGTCCTGCGCCACCCCGGTCTACCCGCAGCATCTCCCGGAACTGCCCGACATCGCCACCGATTCCACCGCCGCGGTGCCGGCGCCCGACCGGGTCTTCAAGGACCACATCCTCGACGTCGCCTACGCCGAAGCCGGCATCGGCCCCGAGGACCTGAGCCTGGCCGAGGTCTACGACCTGTCCACCGCATTGGAGTTGGACTGGTACGAGCACCTGGGACTGTGCCCCAAGGGCGAGGCCGAGCAGCTGCTGCGTTCGGGGGCCACCGCCATCGGCGGGCGGATCCCGGTCAACCCCTCCGGCGGCCTGGCCTGCTTCGGCGAGGCCATCCCGGCCCAGGCCATCGCCCAGGTGTGCGAGTTGACGTGGCAGCTGCGCGGGCAGGCCACCGGACGGCAGGTCGAGGGAGCCACCGTGGGCATCACCGCCAACCAGGGGCTGTTCGGCCACGGTTCGTCGGTGGTCGTCGCGCGCTGAGGCGCGGCCGGTCAGGCCACCCCGAGGTAGGCCGCCCGGATGGAGTCGTCGGCCAGCAGTTCGCGCGCCGCGCCGGTTCGGGTGACGTTTCCCGTCTCCAGGATGTAGGCGCGGTCCGAGCGGCTCAGCGCCTGCTGGGCGTTCTGCTCGACCAGCAGCACCGTGGTGCCCCCGGCGTTGATGTCGGCGATGATGCCGAAGATCTGGGAGATCACCATCGGCGCAAGGCCCATCGAGGGCTCGTCGAGGAGCAGCACCCGCGGCCGGGCCATCAGCGCCCGGCCGATCGCCAGCATCTGCTGCTCGCCGCCGGAAAGCGTGCCGCCGATCTGTTTGCGCCGCTCGGCCAGGCGCGGGAACGTCTCCAGCACCCAGTCCAGCCGTTCCCGATGCGCCGCGCGGGAGTCGAACGTGCGCCCGTAGCAGCCCATCTCGAGATTCTCGGCAACGGTCATGCCGGGAAAAATCCCGCGCCCCTCCGGAGCCTGCACCAGGCCGTCGATCGCCCGCTGATGCGCCTTGACCCGGGTGATGTCGCGGCCGTCGAACCACAACGAGCCCGACGACAGCGGCCGCAGTCCGGAGATGGCCCGCATCAGGGTGGTCTTGCCCGCTCCGTTGGAACCGAGCAGGGTCACCATCTCCCCGTCGGCGACGGTGAGCGACACCCCGTGCAGGGCCTCGATCTTGCCGTAGTGCACCACCGCGTCGCGGACCTCCAGCAGCGGGGTGGGCCGCGATTCAGAGTTCGTCATCGGGCACTCCCAGGTAGGCGGCGATCACGGCCGGGTCCTCGCGGATCGCCCCCGGCGGCCCGTCGGCGATCTTGCGGCCGAATTCCAGTACCACGATCCGGTCGGTCACGCCCATCACCAACCGCATGTCGTGCTCGATCAGCAACACGGTGTAGCCGTCGTCGCGGATGGCCCGGATCAGGTCGATCAGGGCGGCCTTCTCGCTCGGGTTGAAACCGGCGGCGGGTTCGTCGAGGCAGAGCAGTTTCGGTTCGGTGGCCAGCGCGCGGGCGATCTCCAGTCTGCGCTGATCCCCGTAGGAGAGGTTCTTGGCCTTCTCCTCGCCGCGATCGGCGATACCGACGAACGCCAGCAGGGCCGACGCCTTGTCGATGGCCGCGTGCTCCTCGCGCCGATGCCGGGCGGAGCGCACCAGCGCGCCGGGGACCGACGTGCTGTGCCGGGCGTCGGTACCCACGACGACGTTCTCCAGTGCGGTCATCTCGTTGAACAGCCGGATGTTCTGGAAAGTGCGCGCGATACCGAGCCGGGTGATCTGGTGGGGTTTGAGCCGGCCCAGCCGCTCGCCGTCGAACACCACCGAACCCGAACTCGGCCGGTACACCCCGGTGATCGCGTTGAAGCAGGTGGTCTTTCCGGCGCCGTTGGGCCCGATCAGCCCCAGGATCTCGCCGCGCCTGATGGAGAAACTCACCGCCTCCAGAGCCGTCAGGCCTCCGAACCGGACGGTCAGATCCTGTGTCTCCAGGAGGATCTCGCCTTCGGCAGCGTGCATCTCCCGGTGCAGGACGGCCAAGTCCTCGTCAACCACCGGCTCGCTCATCGCGCGGCCTTGCTCTCGTCGGCGCCGGCGAGCAACCGGCGCGCTCTTCTGCCGTAGGCCAGCAGTTGCTGGCGAACCGGGAACAGACCCTGCGGCCGGAAGATCATCATCACCACCAGCGCCAGCCCGAAGAGCAGATACTTCAGGTCCCCGAGGTTGACCCCGAGGAACTCCACCCCGAGCAGCCGGTTGGGCAGGTAGACGATGACGAACGCCCCGAAGATCACGCCCAGTTTGTTTCCCTGACCGCCGAGCACCACCGCGCACAGGAACAACATCGAATTGATGATGTTGAACGTCGGCGGCGCCACGAACTGGACCTGCCCGGCGTAGAGCGCGCCGGAGAGTCCGCCGATCGCCGCGCCGATGACGAACGCCCACAGTTTGAAGCGGAAGGCGTTGACGCCCATGAGTTCTGCGGCGTCCTCGTCCTCGCGCACCGCGACCCAGGCCCGGCCGACCCGGCTGCGCTCCAGGTTGCCCACCAGGATCAGGATCCCGACGATCATCGCCAGGCCGATCCAGAACCACCAGGTGCCGTAGTTGGCGTTGCCGGATGAGTTGCCGACCGAGAACACCCCGTTGGGCAACTCCTCGCTGACGCCGAGACGCGGGTAGGCCACCTGATTGAGCCCGCGCGGGCCGTTGGTGGTCTCCTCCAGGTTGTCGGCCAGCAGGCGGATGATCTCGCCGAAGCCCAGCGTGACGATCGCGAGGTAGTCACCGCGCACCCGCAGGGTGGGCGTGCCCAGGATCAGCCCGCTCAGCGCGGTGACCGCCATCGCGATCGGCAGGCAGGCCAGCCATGCCCATTTCTCGGAGAACATCCCGTCGACGCCGACCTGGTTCCACGGGCTGTCGGGGCTGGTCAGCAGTGCCACGGTGTAGGCGCCGACGGCATAGAACCCGACGTAGCCCAAGTCGAGCAGGCCGGCCTGGCCGACCACCACGTTGAGCCCGATCGCGATGATCGCCACCATCGCGAACTGGGCCATCGTCCCGCCGAAGCTGATTCCCGGGGTGTCCAGGAACGGCGGCGGGAACAGGGGCAGCAGCGCCAGGGCGGTGAACCCGACGGCGCCGAATCCCCATTTCTGGAACCGGGTGAGCCCCGCCCACCACGCGCGGAGGCGGTCGCCGGGGGCCAACAACGTGCTCATGCTCTGGCCTTTCCCAGGCTCTCGCCCAGGATCCCGGTGGGCTTGAACAGCAGCACCAGCACCAGGAGCACGAAGGCCACCACATCGCGCCACTGGGTGCCGAACAGCGCCTGGCCGTAGTTCTCCATGACCCCGAGCAGCAGTCCGCCCAGCAGGGCGCCGCGCAGGTTGCCGATCCCGCCCAGGACGGCCGCCGAGAACGCCTTGATCCCCAGCAGGAAGCCGCCGGAGTAGATGATGCCCTGCGGGACCCGCAAGGTGTAGAGCAGTGCCGCCGCCCCCGCCAGCAGACCGCCGATGAGGAAGGTGGTCAAGATGATGCGCTCCCGCGACACCCCCATCAGGGTTGCGGTGGTGGGGTCCTGGGCCACCGCGCGGATCCCCCGGCCGAATTTGGTGCGATTGAGCGCCAGGTCGACCAGCAGCGCCAGGATCAGCGCCGAGGCGACGATAATCAGTGTGACGTTGGAGACCGTCGCGCCGAAGATCTCGAACTGGGTGCGCGGCTGGACCAGGACGATCGGCTGCTGGGCGTTGCTGCCGCCATAACCCTTGAGGATGGCGGGCAGCACGAAGTGCACGAACTCCTGCAGCACGAACGACATGCCGATCGCGGTGATGAGGAAGGTCAGGGGCCGGGCGTTGCGCCGCCGCAGCGGCCGGTAGGCCACCGCCTCCAGTCCCACCGCCGCCGTGCCGGACACCGCCATCGCGAACACCATCGCAACCGCGAGGTAGAACACCGTGGTCGGCACGCCGAGGTTGTAGGCGTTGCCGCTCGGGGTGAAACCCAGGATGACGTCCAGGCAGAAGTAGGCGCCGAACATCCCGAGCATGAAGATCTCGGAATGGGCGAAGTTGATCAGCCGCAGCACTCCGAACACCAGGGTGTAGCCGACGGCGACCAGTGCGTAGATGGCCCCCCAGGCCAGGCCGTCGACGGTCAGCTGCCAGAACCCGGTCCGGAGATTCTCGACGTTGAAGCTGATGTCGCTGGCCAGGCAGGTCGTCATCCCCAAGCACTCGCCGATCATGCCGGGGCCTGCTCCTCGGGGGTCGTGGTGCGCGCACGCCCGGAGCCGCCCCCGGACGGGTCCGCGCCGAAGCCGCTACTGGACCTTGTAGATCCAGATGAGGGTGGTGGTCAGTTCGCCGGTGTCGGTCCACTGGTACTTGCGCGCCACGCCCTGGCCCTCGTAGTTGCGGACGAAGTCCAGCAGGTCCGCCCGGGAGGTCGCCCCGGAGCCGATTCCCTTGGCCAAGATGGTGCCCAGGTCGTAGCCCTCGGTGCTGTAGGTCCCCGGCGCCTGTCCGAACTTGGCGGTGTACTCGGCGGCGAAGCTCTCCGACGCCGGTCCGCACGGGCAGGAGAGCACCGCGTCCTTGGCGGACTGGCCGGCCTGCTTGACGAACTCGGGGTCCTTGGTGCCGTCGGCGGAGACGAACTTTCCGGAGAAACCGCCGTCGCGCAGCTGCTGGACGAAGGGCGCGGCCTCGGCGTAGTAGCCGCTGTAGAAGACCGAGTCCGGCGACTGGCCCTTGACCTGGGTCACCGTGGCCGAGAAGTCCTTATCGCCCTTCTTCACCGAGATGTTGCAGGCCGGTTCGGCCACCGGTCCAAGGGTTTCGCGCACCACTTCGGCGAGTCCGACCCCGTAGTCCGTACTGTCGTCGACCACGCAGACCTTCGTGTCGCCGAGGGTGTTCTTCATGTAGTTGGCCACCGACGGGCCCTGAACGCCGTCGTTGGCGAGGCCGCGGAAGAAGGTCTTCCAGCCCTCCTCCGAGAGGGTGACGTTGGTCGCCGAGGCGGTGACCGCCGCCAGGCCGGCCTGGTCGAAGACCCCGCCGGTGGCCTTGGTCTCACCGGAGAACGCCGGGCCGATCAGGCCGACGATGGACTCGTCGTCGACGATCTGCGGGGCGATCGCGGTGGCCTTCATCGGGTCGCCCTCGGTGTCGAAGGTCTTCAGCTCGATCTGACATCCCGCGTTGGCGGCATTGTGCTTGTCGATCGCCATCTGGATACCGTTCTTGATGTTGATTCCCAGGGCGGCGTCGGGGCCGTTGAGGGCACCGGCCATCGCGATGGCCACCGGCGCGCAGGCGGCACTTCCGTCGCCGGCCGGATCGGCCGGGGCGGCGTCGGCCTGTGCCGCCACCGCGGCTCCGTTCTCATCCACCTGAGCCTGCTCGACGATGGCCAGTTCGGCCGGCGCGGCACCCTGGCCGGCCCCGGCGTCGCCCCCCGGGGCGGGCTGGCTGCAGCCCGCCGTCACCAGCGTGAGCAGCGCCGCGGAACCGGCCGCGATCGCATTCCGTGTCGCCCGAGCGCTCATCGTCTTCTCTCTCCTGCCGACATTTCGGTAAAACATAGCCAACGGCCGGGTGGATCGCGCGGGATAACGCGCTTCAGGCCGGGCCCGGCGACTCGCCCAGGGTGTCCAGAACCACCTCCGCCACCCGTTTCATGGTGGTCCGGCCGTCCATGGCCGATCGTTGCATCCAGGTGAACGCTTCCGGTTCGGTCATCGCGTGCTTCGCCTGCAGCAGGCCCTTGGCGCGCTCGATCAGCTTGCGGGTCTCCAGCCGCTCGCCCAGATCGGCCACCTCGCGCTCGAGATGGGTGATCTCGCCGAACCGGCTCACCGCCAACTCGATCGCCGGGATCAGGTCGCTGATGCTGAAGGGCTTCACCAGATAGGCCATCGCCCCGGCGTCCCGAGCCCGTTCCACCAGGTCACGCTGGCTGAAGGCGGTGAGCACCACCACCGGGGCGATCCTCTTCCCGGCGATCTCGGCGGCGGCGTCGATCCCGTCGCGACGCGGCATCTTGACGTCCAGGATGACCAGGTCCGGACGCAGGGCCTCGGCCTGCTCGACGGCCTCCTGCCCGTCGGCGGCCTCGCCGATCACCTCGTAGCCCTCCTCGCGGAGCATCTCGGCCAGGTCGAGCCGGATCAGCGCCTCGTCCTCGGCGATGAGTACCCGGCGGTTGGCCGGGGAATCCGGGGAGGGGCCGGGCATGCCCCCATTGTGGCGCCCTGGGCCGCTCCCGGCGACCCGGGGACGGCGGGCGATATCGTGGTCGGACGCCGCCCTCGTATCCCAACTGGCAGAGGAAACGGATTCAAAACCCGTGCAGTGTGAGTTCGAATCTCACCGAGGGCACCGAAAAGCACTGACCGGAGGGGCTATTGATACGGGAGCGTTTCTCACATCGTCGCTCAGCATCGGCCCTGATCGCCGCCCAGGGCGCTGCGCTTCCCGATGTGCCGCCGCCGCCCCTTGCGTTCCGCAGGGCCGAGTACACGATCGTGGACGTGAAGGGCTCGTGGACCCGCGAACTGCGCGGCACCCTCTATTTCCCGCAAACGGTCAACAGGCTGCCCACGGCGCCACTGCTGGTGACGATGCGGTTGGAGCGCAGGCAGGCCGATCCCTATGCCGTCGCCGCGTATGTCTACGGGCGCCAGGTCGGGTGGCTGGGCAGCGACTGGCGCCGTCGAGATCGGTTCGTCCGGTGGATGTCGAGCCTGGAAGAGGCGCGGATCCTGCCACGGTTCCGGGCCGCGATCCGGCTGCGGGAGCGAACCGGGGAACGCGTGATCGCCGTCAGGATCCCGGCGCGATTCCGTCGACTGAGGGACGTCTGACCGGCGGTGAGTGACGGCGGGAGCGAGAGGGATGAGGCTCGCCGCGCTGCCGAACCCGGCTAGCGACCCGAAGACACCAGCACCCGACTCCGGCCCGCCATCACGCACCACAAGGCTGCACCCCGCAGAGGCCTTTTGGGTGAGAGCCGCCTGGTAGTTCGCTGAGAATCCCCGCCCGGGCACGCTCGATTAGGCTGGCAATCCGTGGGGTTCGACCGCGAACGCCTCCCGCCCCACAAGGCTGCACCCCGCAGAGGCCTTTTGGGTGAGAGCCGCCTGGTAGTTC
>CAYXOM010000438.1:0-1835 GCA_964466565.1 uncultured Mycobacterium sp. | reverse complement strand
TCGGGAAGCGTCGGTGAGACCGATGACGATGCCCAGGGACAGGGTCAGGTCCGCGACGGTGCGCCCAGCCTCGAAGTCGTCCTCGTCGAACGCGACGATGCCGGTTCCCTCTTCACTCCGACGTGGCTGCGGGGCGAACAAGGCGCACTACCCATCCCGACCGACCGATGTCCGAACTCCGAGGTGGCCGCGGTGATGCTGCAATGCGCACTGCGCCTGCCGGTGAATCTGAGCGGCCGCGACATCGAAGACGCGCTTCGGGCGCAGACACCTCAAGCGTGGCAGCAGTCGAAACTGATCTACCGACTGCCCGCCCTCGTCGTGGATTCGGACGGACATGGTCTGGCCGGTGACCGGCCCGTCCGCTACACCCCTGACACCGGCCTGGAGGTCCTGAGATGAGGATGACGTGAGCGCTGCAGCCGGTTTCAATCTCATCGACGAGCCGTGGATCGTCGTACTCGGGCGCGACGGCCGCCAACAGAATGTCAGCCTGCTGGATGCCCTGGGCAACTCTCACGACTACACCGCGTTGGGCGGCGAGGTCCCGACTCAGGTTTTTGCGATCACCCGGCTGTTACTGGCCTTCCTTCACCGCGCCATCGACGGGCCCGCCACCAAGGACGAGTGGGCTGCCCTCTGGGAGGCCGACCGGCTGCCGATGGATCAGATCAGCGCCTACGCCGAACGAGTGCGACATCGTTTCGACCTCTTCGACCCGACGGTGCCGTTCTATCAGGTCGCAGATCTACGCACCGCCAAGAACGATGCAGCCGGCCTCGAACGGATCGTCGCTGACGTTCCCACCGGGGAGCTGCTGTTCACCACCCGGTCGGGCAGCAATCTTCGCCGGATCAGTGCCGCCGAGGCCGCCCGCTGGCTGGTGCACGTTCACGCATTCGACCCGTCGGGAATCAAATCAGGAGCTCTCGGCGACCCCACGGTCAATAACGGCAAGGGATACCCGATCGGGCCCGGTTGGTGCGGGCAGTTGGGCGGACTGCTGCTACAGGGTGCCGATCTGCGGGAGACCCTGCTGCTGAACCTCATCGGCAGGGATTCGGGAAGCTACGCTTCGGTCGGCGGCGAGCGGGATCTACCCGCATGGGAGCGGAAGCCCGACACCGCCGCTTGGGCCCAGCGGCCCGCCCACGGGGCTATCGACCTCTACACATGGCAGACCCGCCGGGTGCGGCTGGTAGGTGACAATGATGGTGTCACGGCTGTTGTGCTGGCCAACGGAGACAAGATCACAGCCCACAACCAGCATCCGCTCGAGCCCATGAGCGCCTGGCAGCACAGCGACAACCAATCCAAGAAGCTCAAGTCCACCGTCTACATGCCGCGGCTTCACGATCCGGCCCGGGCCGTGTGGCGCGGGATCGCCGCCATCCTCCCGTCCACCGCGAGCCGCCACGGAGGTGGTGGCGCCGCACCCCAGCGATACCTGGCCCCAGCCTCGCTGCAATGGATCAGCGACCTGGCAGCACAAGGCGTACTGCCGGAACGACTGCGACCGGGCATTCGCGTCACCGGTGCCGAATACGGCTCTCAACAGGCGACTTTCGCCGAGATCGTCGATGACGACCTGCCGGTGCCCCTCCTGGTCTTGCGGGAGGACCACCCCGCCGCAGGCAGGGCCGCCTCCGAAGCCGTCACCGACGCCGAAGAGACCGCAAGTCAGGTGTGGCTCCTCGCCGAGAACATCGCCCAGGCGGCCGGAGCCGAACCCAAGACCGGAAGCGGGGATGCAGCCCGGGAGAGCTTCTACGCCGTACTCGACGGGCCATACCGCTCCTGGCTGTCGGTGCTCGGCGATCAGGACGACCTCGCCG
>CAYXOM010000437.1:0-12656 GCA_964466565.1 uncultured Mycobacterium sp. | reverse complement strand
AGCAGCTGCAGGCGGGCGTCGTGGCCGGCGACGGTGGGCACCACCGGACCCGACAGGTACCGGGCCAGGGCGGTGTCCATCGCCGGGCCGATCATGTTGGCCAGCCGCAGAACGGTCACCGCGATGTCGGGCCGCCTGCGCCCCAGGCCGCGCGCGTAGCTCTCGATGTCGATGCTGTCGCGGGCGAAACCCTCCCCCGGAGGGCGCCGGCTGCTGCTGTCCTCGGTGTGCACCACCGGGTCGTGCGGGTGGGAGCCGTAAACCTCCGAGGTCGACTTGAGGATCACGCGGCGGACCGCCGGCGCCTTCTGGCAGGCGGCGAACAGCTGCATGGCGCCCAGGACGTTGAGCTCCTTGAGGGCCGCGTTGCCGGAGCCGGGGGCAAAGGACGCGGCCGCGGCGTGGACGACGGTGTCGACGTCGCTGTTGCGGATGACCTTGGCGATGAAGGGATTGCGAATGTCGGCCCGGACGAACTCGGCGCGTCCCATCCGGCGCTTGAGGTCCTTGCTCGGCGCGATGGCGTCGACCGCGATCACGCGGTCGATTCCGGCGTCGGCGGCCAACCGTGAAGTCAGGTAGCCGCCGAGGAACCGGCACGCCCCGGTGACCAGCACCACCCGGGGCCGGTCCGGCGGATCGTGAGCCGTCCCGGAACCGCGCATACCACCAGCCTATCGGGGTGCGGCCAGTGCGTTACTTGCCGAGTTTTCTGCGCTGGACCCGGGTGCGACGCAGCAGTTTGCGGTGCTTCTTCTTCGACATGCGCTTGCGCCGCTTCTTGATGACTGAACCCATGAGTCCCTACGTGTGGTCTGCCCGGTCGTGGCCGGCCCTGGCCGGTGGTCGCCGCAACCCTACCCAAGCCCGCCGGCCGGGGTGAAACCGCGTCCGGTCAGCCGGCGTCGAAGTAGGACGTCTCCAGCAGGTCGTGAACGGCTTTGGCGTGCACCCGGAATGATCGACCGACCCGCACCGCGGGCAGCTCGCCGTTGTGCACCAGGCGGTAGACGGTCATCTTGCTGACCCGCATCAGCGCGGCGACCTCGGCGACCGTGAGGAACTGCGCCCTCGCGACCGGGGGAGCCTCGGCGGGCCCGCTGTTCTCGCGTCCCGGCTTGCCGCCGGTGGACTCCCGGCCGTTCATAGACGTCATCGCAACCCATTCCATCAGGCCCGGGCGGCTCCAGCGGCTTCCCCACCGCTGGCCCCCACCCGGGCGTCCACGAGGAGAATAGCGTGGCCAATGGTGTCAAAGCGACGGGTGTGCGGTCATCCGTCAGAATTGGGACGAACTACTCCGATGGAATTCCGAGCTGTTCGGAGCGGGTTTTCGCGGCCGCCACCGCGGCGTCGACCGCGCCCCGCAGGCCTGCGCGCTCCAGTTCGCGCAGGCCAGCGGCGGTGGTCCCGCCCGGGGAGGTCACCGCGGCACGCAGCGCGGCCGCGGTGGTGTCCGGGCCGGCCGCCCCGCCGGCGCGGTCGGCGTCGATCCGCTCGAGGAGCATCGCCGCCGAACCGGCCATGGTCTGCACGGCCAGGTCGGTGGCCGCCCCGCGGGACAGCCCCGCCGCGACGCCGGCGTCCACCAGTGCCTCGACGAAGAGGAAGAAGTAGGCCGGGCCGGACCCGGAGACCGCGGTGACCGCGTCCAGCTGCGCTTCGGGCACCGTCAGCACCCCGCCCACCGCGCCGAAGAGGTCGGCGGCCGCGGCGAGGTGCTCGGCGGTGGCGAACCTGCCCCGGCACAGCGCGCTGACCCCCGCACTGACCAGCGCCGGTGCGTTGGGCATCACCCGGATCACCGGGGCGCCGGCCGGCAGCCGGGCCTCGTAGAAGGCGGTGGTGACGCCGGCGACGACACTGATCAGGACCTGCTCGACGGCCTCTCCCCCGGCCCGGGCGGCGGACTCGGCGATCGCGCCGATGACCGCCTCGACATCGGTGGGCTTGACCGCGACGACCACCATGGCGGCGTCCTCGACGGCGTCGCCGACGTCGGTGACCCGCACCGAGTACGTCTCCGACAGGTGGGCCGCGCGGTCGGCCGAGGGCTCGGCGACCACCAGTTCGCGGGCCTGGCGCCCCGACCGCAGCAGTCCGGAGAGCAGCGCCTCACCGATGTTGCCGCCGCCGATGATCGCGATTCGGGCCATGGCGGGCACTCTATCCACCTATTCTCCGGGCAGGAGTGCCAGCTGGCGGGTCTGCACCACGAGATGCCCCGCGCTGTCCACAACGGTGTGGTCGGCGTCGAACCAGTCCCCCCCGATCTCGGTGGTGGTGCACAGCACCCGAAGCCAGCCGTCGGCGGGCAGGGCGCGCAGGTAGGCCGTCAGCTGCACCGTGGGCGCCCAGCCGCGGCGCCCGACCGCGTAGGAGACCGGCACCGAGATGTCCCCTGCCATCAACGCGAACAGCTCGTCGACCGGTTCGCCCCGGGGGCGCACCCAGATCCGGTACAGCGGGGCCCCGCCGTCCGGGACCTCTCCGGTCAGCGGGTGGATCTCGCAACCCCGGGCGAGGTTGTTGATCTCGGCGCCGGGATGCCCCGGTCCGATGACCGCGACGCCGGCGGGCGGCTCGGCCGGCATCAGCCGGGTGACCTGGTGCGCGGACAGCAGCGGGGCCGCGTGCGACCCGAGCCCGCCCAGCGTGACCGCCGCGCGCACGCACGCCCGCTCGCCGGCCACCAGCTCGACGTCGGCCAGGCCGATCCGCCTGCCCCGCTTGCGGACAGTGGTCACCAGCCGCACCGGTCCGGGGTCGGGCGCGGCCAGGAAGTCGACGCAGACCGCCACCGGCTGCGCGTACCCCGCGCCGTCTCCGGCGTAGGCCCTGCGGGCCGCTGCGGCGCACAGCGCCACCATCACCCCGCCGTGCACCTTGGGCCCGATCGTCCAGTGCTCGTCGAGGTGGGCCCCGAAGACCCGGGCGGGGCCCGGGCCGGCGTCGACCTCGGCCAGCGCCATGACGTCGGCGAACCGTGGGATCATCGCGGACCTCGCTAACGCAGCAGGTGGATACGGGCGAACTCCAGGGACTCGGCCAGCAGCGCCCGGCGTTCGGCGTTGCTGCGGGCCGCCGACGTGGTGACCTCCAGGATCACATGCCCGGAGAAGTCACCGCCGGCCAGCATCCGGCAGATCTCGACGGCGGGCTGGGTGCCGCGGCCGGGAACCAGGTGCTCGTCGGTGGAGGCGCCGTTGCCGTCGCACAGATGCAGATGCGCCAGTCCAGCACCCATCCGGCGGGCCATGTCCAGGGCGTCGGTGCCGGCGGTGGCGGTGTGCGAGAGGTCCAGGGTGTAGTGCGCGTGCTCGCCGTCGAGGGGATCGTAGGACGGGGCGAAGGCCGACACCGCGACGCCGGGCCGGCCCCCGCGGCGGCGCATCCGCTCGATCGAGGGAAGCCCCGAGCCGAAGAAGCGATCGGCGCGGAACGGGAACATGTTCTCCACCGCCACCAGCACCTCGCTGCGCTGCTCGAGTCGGGCGACCTGGTCGGAGAAGCCCTCGGCGTAACGGCGCTGCCAGCGAAACGGCGGGTGCACGACCACCGTCGCCGCACCGAGTCGCTCGGCGGCGGCGACGCTCATGTCCAGCTTCACCACCGGGTCGGAGCCCCACACCCGCTGCGAGATGAGCAGGCACGGCGCGTGTACCGACAGCACCGGAACGCCGTAACGGCGCGACAGCGCCGCCACCGCGACGACGTCCTGGCTGGCCGGTTCGGCCCACACCATCAACTCGACGCCGTCGAAGCCCAGTTCGGCGGCGTAGGCGAAAGCGGCCTCGGTCCGCTGCGGGTAGACCGAGGCGGTCGACAGACCGACTTTGATCGCGGGGCGCACGAGGGCCGGGATCAGCCGTAGGACTGCAGCAGAGCCAGCGGACCCAACGTCACCAGGGCGCCGACGGCGACGGCGATCAGCGTGCTGGCGATGTCCTCGGTCCGCCGGACGATCCGGACGGCGACCACCAGACCGAGGATGACCAACACCGAAAGAACCAGTGCGACAATGGTGTTCCACCGCCACAGCTGGTCGAAACCGATGAACAGACCGGCACCGAAGGCCACGGCCAGAACCGATTGCGCGATCGCGACTACCGCTGCGCGAAGCCGGCCCGGGCCGCTCGCCGACGGCCAGGCTCCCCCGACATCCCCGGTAGAGCCCTCGGTCGACCCGCCGCGGGCCAGATCGTCGGCCACGGTCTGGCCACCGAACAGGGGGCCGCCCGGGGACTGCAGATACGCACGCTGCTCGGGGCGTTCGGTTGCCTGCGCCTCGACGAGTCCGCCGAGGTCGACGGCTTCCAGCACCGGGTCGTAGGACATCTGTTCGGCATCCAGTCCGCGGCGCGCCGGGCGGGGATCATGGCTGAGC
The DNA here is from genome assembly GCA_964466565.1 of uncultured Mycobacterium sp. Classification (GTDB taxonomy): domain Bacteria; phylum Actinomycetota; class Actinomycetes; order Mycobacteriales; family Mycobacteriaceae; genus Mycobacterium. The sequence continues at coordinate 8,269 of CAYXOM010000437.1, read as the reverse complement.
AGCGGTCCGCGGGAGCGGTGCGGCAGCGGGTCGACGGCCAGCGGCGCCGGGGACGCCGCGACGGGCGCGCCGGGCTCCTCGGCCTCGTCGGGGGCTTGGTCGGCAGCCTCGTAGATCACCACCATCTCGGCGGACCCGCTGTCCGCGTACTCCTCGGCGGCCTGCGCCTCCTCGGCGGCGAACTCCTCCGCGGTCTGACCGTCGACCTCGTCCGCGGCCGGCTCGGCGACATCGTCGGTGACGACCGGTATCTCGCCGGTCAGTTCGGTCAGCGAGGCGGTCGCACCCCTGGCCCGCCGGCGCCGGCGGCGACCGCCGACCGGTGGGGAACCGATGGTCCCGTTGCGGGCGAGTAACTCCGCGACCGAGATCGGCCGGGTGCCCTGCTCCTCCCCGGAGCCGTCCGAGTTGGTCACCTGCCGCCCCTCGGCCGGCCGCCGGCTCCCCGGGCCGGGGTGTCGACCAGCACCGTGTCGTCGGCCTCGCTGTCGAGGCGGCGAAGGATGACGCCCTCCCGCAGCGCCCACGGACAGATGTCCACCGACTCCAAAGCAAGTGCTCGCATACTCGCCTCCGCAACCAAAGCGCCGGCCACGATCTGTGGCGCCCGCTCGGCACTGACCCCTTCCAGTTCGGCACGATCCGCAGTGGTCATCCTAGAGATGAACGCGATCAGTTGCCGCAACCCGCTGGCCGTCAGCGTGCGCTTGACCCGCGGACCGGCCGCCGATGGCGCCGCGCCGGTCAGCCGCGCCAGCGAGCGGAAGGTCTTGGAACTGCCCACGGCCAGCTCCGCCGGGCCCACGTCGAGCACCGCCCGGGCGGGCTCCGCCAGTTCGGTGTCGAGCCAGTCCCGCAGCATCGCCACCCTGCGCCGCCCCGGGGGGTCGCCGGGCAGCCACTCCCGGGTGAGCCGGCCCGCCCCCATCGGCAGCGACAGGGCCACGTCGGGGGCCTCGTCGAGTCCACTGGACAATTCCAGCGAGCCGCCGCCGATGTCGATGTCGATGATCCGCCCGGCGCTCCACCCGTACCAGCGGCGCACCGCCAGGAAGGTCAGCCGCGACTCGTCCTCGCCGGAGAGCACCACGAGGTCGATACCGGTCTGCGCGCACACCCGGGCCAGAACCTCCTCGGAGTTGCGCGCGTCGCGTACCGCCGAGGTGGCGAACGCCATCAAGTCCGCGCACCCGGAGCTGGCGGCGATCTTGGCGAACTCGTCGACGGTCGCGATAAGCAGGTCCGCGCCCCGGCGGGTCAGCCTTCCCGACTCGTCGATGGCCTCCGCCAGGCGCAACGGCGCCTTGGTGGAACTCATCGGCGTGGGGTGCCCGCCGCGGTGGGCATCCACCACGAGGAGGTGCACGGTATTGCTGCCCACGTCGAGCACACCGAGTCGCACCACATCAACCTAGCCGGGCCGCGCTCCCGGCAGGATGCGCGACACAATTTCGACTACCGTTGTCCCCCGTGACAGGCAAGCAACCGGGCGAGGTCGAACTCGACTTTCCGCGCGAATGGGTGGAGTTCTACGACCCGGCCGACCCCGAGCACCTGATCGCCGCGGACCTGACCTGGCTGCTGTCGCACTGGACCTGCGTGTACGGCACCCCGGCCTGCCGGGGCACCGTGGCCGGACGCCCCGACGACGGGTGCTGCTCGCACGGCGCCTTCCTCTCCGATGCCGACGACCGGAAGCGACTGGCCGCGGCGGTGGCGACGCTGACCGACGAGGACTGGCAGTTCCGACCTAAGGGAACGGGCCAGAAGGGCTATCTGGAGATGGACTCCTATGAGGACAAACCCAATCTGCGCACCCGGAAGTACAAGGGCGCCTGCATCTTTCTCAACCGCCCGGGTTTCGGCGGCGGAGTGGGCTGCGCCCTGCACAGCAAGGCGCTCCGACTCGGTGTGGAGCCGCTGACCATGAAGCCCGACGTGTGCTGGCAATTGCCGATCCGGCGCACCCAGGAGTGGGTCACCCGGCCGGACGGCAGCGAGATCCTCAAGACCACCGTCACCGAGTACGACCGCCGTGGCTGGGGCGAAGGCGGGGAGGACCTGCACTGGTACTGCAGCGGCGACCCCGCGGCCCACGTCGGCGCCAACCCGGTGTGGAAGACCTACGCCGCCGAGCTGACCGAACTGCTCGGCGAGAAGGCCTATTCAGAGCTCGCCGCGATGTGCAAGCGGCGCAGCGGGTTTCCGTTGATCGCCATTCATCCCGCGACCCGCGCCGCCGGGGGCTAACCCTCGAACTTGTAGCCCAGGCCGCGCACCGTGACCAGATGCACGGGGCTGCCCGGATCGGCCTCGATCTTGGACCGCAGCCGTTTGACGTGGACGTCGAGGGTCTTGGTGTCCCCGACGTAGTCGGCGCCCCACACCCGGTCGATGAGCTGACCGCGGGTCAGCACCCGCCCCTTGTTGCGCATCAGGTACTCCAGCAGATCGAACTCCTTGAGCGGGAGCGCCACCTGGTCGCCGCCCACGCTGACGACATGCCGTTCGACGTCCATCCGCACCGGGCCCGCCTCCAGCACGGCGTCGACCAGAGCAGCCTCGTCGGCCTCGCTGCCCCGGCGCAGCACCGCCCGGATCCGGGCGATCAATTCGCGTGCGGAGTAAGGCTTGGTGACGTAGTCGTCGGCGCCGAGTTCCAGTCCGAGCACCTTGTCCAATTCGCTGTCCCGCGCGGTCACCATGATCACCGGCACACTGGAGCGCGACCGAAGTTGCTTGCAGACGTCGGTCCCGCTGATCCCGGGCAGCATCAGGTCGAGCAGCACGATGTCGGCCCCGGAGCTGTCGAACTCCGCCAGCGCCGAGGCGCCGTCGTTGACCACCGTGGCCTCGAAGCCCTCTTTGCGCAGCAGGTAGGCCAGCGGATCGGCCAACGACTCCTCGTCCTCGACGATCAGCACCCTGATCACGACGCCTCCTGTCTCTCGGTCGGCCCCTCGGCGGGGTGAAGGGCTCCGGCGTCCTCACCGGCGCCGAAGGCCGGAATCGACAGCGTGAAGGTCGACCCCGTCCCGGGCCGGCTCCACAGCCGGATACTGCCGTCATGGTTGGCCGCGACGTGCTTGACGATCGCCAGACCCAGCCCGGTGCCGCCGGTCGAACGCGAGCGGGCCTTGTCGGCGCGGAAGAACCGCTCGAAGACCCGCTCCTGGTCGGCGGGCGCGATCCCGATCCCCCGGTCGGTGACGGCGATCTCGACGGCGTCCCCCCGGCACCGGCGGCTGATCGACACCGTCGAGGAGTCCGGAGAGTAGGCGATGGCGTTGGAGATCAGGTTGGCGACGGCGGTCACCAGCAGGGATCGGTCCCCGCGCGCCTTGAACCCGGTGGGATCGTCGGTGCGGAGGGTGATCTGGGCGTTGTCGGCGGCGACCTTGTGCCGGGAGATGGCTTCCGCGACGACCCCGTCGACGTCCACCGCGGTCAATTGGGGCAGGCGCTCGGCGCCCTGCAGCCGGGAGAGCTCGATGAGCTCGCCCACCATGTCGCCCAGCCGCTGGGACTCGGCGTGGAGCTTGACGCCGAACCGGCGCACCGTCGGGGGGTCGTCGGTGGACTCCAGCAGCGCCTCGGCCAGCACGCCCATCGCCGCGACCGGGGTCTTCAGCTCGTGGCTGACGTTGGCCACGAAGTCGCGCCGGCTGGCCTCCATCCGGGCCTGCTCGGACTGGTCGTCGAGGTAGATCACCGCGAACCGCGGGTGCCGGGCGGAAAGCGGCCGGACATGACCGTGGATCGACAGCCCGCCGCGGCCCGGCACGGCGTCGCGCCGGGCGGCCAGGTCGACCTCGACGTCCTCGCCGCTGTCCATCGCCCGCTGGGCCGCGGTCCAGATCCGCTCGTCGAGGAGCCGGTCGCGGACCAGCCCGAGCTCGGTGGCCCGGTCGTTGAACACCACCACGTCGCGCAGGCCGTCGACCACCACCACGCCGATCGGGGCCAGCGACACGGCGCGCCGCAGGACCTCAGAGCCGGTCATGCCCGCCTCACCGGTCCGGTCGCGCCCGCCAGGGGCCGCCGCCCGGGCGGCCGCGAGCCACCCGGCCCCCAGTCCGAGTGCCAGGCCGGCCAGTCCCGCGACGGTCACCCAGAGGGCATGCGCAGCCACAGACGCAGCGTACGCACCGGGCCAACGTCACCCAAATACCATGCGGCCTAGGCGAAAAACCCACAAACACGCGGGGCGGAGTTTGCCGGGTGTTCACCGTAAATTCGCCGGCGAGCACCGGGGGACGCTTCAGGTTCCGGCGCCCTGCCCGGCAACGGCCGCCGCGCCCGCCGCGGCCGCCTCCGGGTCGAGGTAGACGCCGCCGGGAACCAGCGGCCGCAGATCGGCCCCGAGGTCGTAGCGCAGCGGAATCCCGGTCGGGATGTTCAGACCCACCACCTCGGCGTCGGACATCGCGTCGAGGTGTTTGACCAGTGCCCGAAGCGAGTTGCCATGCGCGGCGATGAGCACCGTGCGGCCGGCCCGCAGGTCGGCGGCGATGACGTCGGAGAAATAGGGCACGAACCGGGCGACCACGTCGGCGAGACACTCGGTCAGCGGCCCGCCGCCGATGCCGGCGTAGCGCGGGTCGCCGTCCTGGCTGAAGCGTGAGCCGGGTTCGATCGGCGGCGGCGGCGTGTCATAGCTGCGCCGCCACGCCATGAACTGCTCGTCGCCGTACTTCGCCTTGGTCTCGGCCTTGTCCAGGCCCTGCAGCGCGCCGTAGTGGCGCTCGTTGAGCCGCCAGTCGCGAGTGACCGGGATCCAGTGCCGGTCGGCGGCGTCGAGCGCCAGGTTCGCCGTCGTGATGGCGCGGCGCAACAGCGAGGTGTAGAGGACGTCGGGCTGGCGGTCGCCGGCGGCGATCAGCTCACCGGCGCGGACGGCCTCGGCGTGGCCCTTCTCGGTGAGGCCCACGTCGACCCAGCCGGTGAACAGGTTGCTCGCGTTCCACTCGCTCTCGCCGTGGCGCAACAGGATCAGGGTCGCAGCATCAGATCCGACGGTCGTAGCCATGGCCGAAGTCTCTCACGACGGGTCGTTTCCCGGGTGGCCGTTGCGCCGGAACGGGGGTTCCGGGCCGGCGTCGTCGTCATCGACCAGATGCCGGAAGGCCCGCAGGTTCTTCAGCGACTCCCCCCGTGCCACCCGCCAGGCCCACTCCTTGCGGATCGAGGTGGCGAAGCCGAGTTCGAGCAAGGTGTTGAAGTCGTTGTCGACGGCCTCGAGGACCTGGCCGAGCAACCGGTCGATCTCCGCCGGCGTCACGGACTCCAGCGCGACGCGGCCGATCAGATAGATGTCGCCGATGTTGTCCAGCGTGTAGGCCATCCCGTAGAGACGGCGGTTCCGCTTGAGCAGAAAGCGGTAGACCCCCTCGAAATTCTCGTCGGGCCGGCGGCAGACGAACGCCTCCACCCGCACCGAGTGCTCTCCGACGCTCAGCAGGGTGTTGATGGTGAGCTTGCGCTCGCCCGGCAGCTCCACGATCAGGCCAGACAGCCCGCCGTGGGCACCCTCGTGCCGGGTGTAGGCCAGGCCGTGTTCGGCCAGGGCGGCCTCGATGACCCGTTGCGCCCGGGCTTCGGCCACCCGGGCGGGGGGCAGCCCGTCGTCGGTCACGCGCGCACCCCGCGCCGGGCGCTCCACAGCCGGGGACCGCGCCGGGCGGCCAGGTCGCGGGCCGCGCTGCGGTGGTGGGTTCGCGCGTAGCCGTCGATGGCCCGCGAATAACCGGCGAGCAGCCCGGCGACGGTGTCGTCCCAGGAGAACCGCCGCGCGTGGGTCACCGCCGCACGGCTGAGTCCGACGGCATCGCCTGCCAGCAGGGCCGCGATCGCCTCCGCCCACCGGGCGGGGTCGTGCCCGTCGACGAGGGTGCCGCTGACGCCGTCGGCGACCGCCACCGGCAGGCCGCCGACCGCGGCGGCGACCACCGGGGTGCCGCAGGCCTGGGCCTCGACCGCGACCAGGCCGAAGGACTCCGAATAGCTGGGCACCGCGACCAGGTCGGCGGCCCGGTAAACCTCGACCAGGCGGTCGCGGGGCTGCGGGGGCAGGAAGACGACGCGATCAACGATGCCGAGTTCGGCGGCCAATGCGACGATGCTGCCCGGCGCGGCCAGCCCGCTGCCCGACGGGCCGCCGGCGACGAGCACCCGGACACCCGGCAGCAGGGCGGCGGCCCGCAGCAGGACATCGGGGGCCTTCAGGGGCTGGATGCGCCCGACGAAGGCCACGATCGGGCCCTCGGCCCACAGTCCGAGAGCCGCGCGCGCCGCGGCCCGGTCACCGGGGGTGAAGGTGGTCAGGTCGACGCCGGGATGGACCACGTCGATGCGGCCCCGGTCGGCGCCGTGCAGGGACACCAGCTGGCGGGCCTCGTCCTCGGTGTTGACGATCAGCCGGTCGGCCTCGTCGACCACCTGCTGCTCCCCGACCGCGCGAAGCGGCGGTTCCGGCTTGTCGCCCTTCGCCAGCGCGGCGTTCTTCACGGCGGCCAGGGTGTGCGCGGTGTGCACCAGCGGCACCGCCCAGCGGTCGCGGGCCAGCCAGCCAACCTGTCCGGACAGCCAATAGTGCGAGTGCACGACGTCGTAGTGGCCGGGATCGTAATTCGCCTCCGCGCGCAGCACCCCGGCGGTGAACGCGCACAGCTGGGTGGGCAGGTCGTACTTGTCGAGGCCCTCGAACGGCCCGGCCACCACGTTGCGGACCAGCACCCCGGGGGCCACCGTCACCACCGGTTCGTCCGTCGAGGCGGTGGCCCGGGTGAAGATCTCGACCTCGACCCCGCGCCGGGCCATGTGCAGGGCGGTCTGCAGCACGTAGACGTTCATCCCGCCGGCGTCGCCGGTTCCCGGCTGGGCCAGCGGCGAGGTGTGCACCGACACCACCGCGACCCGACGCGGTACCACGCGCAGGTCGGCGTCGTCTCGGGGCGGCCGCACACCCCCATCATGTCACCACGGCGCGCGGGCGGGTTTGCTGCGCGGCCCCGGCGGCGACCCGGACGGCCTCGTTAAGCTGCACCCCGATGCCGAACAGTCCGCACCCTCACGCCCGGGTGGCCGTCGTCACCGGGGCGAGTTCGGGCATCGGCGAGGCCACCGCCCGGACGCTGGCCGGGCACGGTTTCCACGTCGTGGCGGTCGCCCGCCGGGCCGACCGGATCGACCGGCTCGCGGCGGAGATCGGCGGGAGCGCGGTTGTCGCCGACGTCACCGACGACGCCGCGGTCGAGGCGCTGGCGGCCGGACTGCCGCGGGTCGACGTCCTGGTCAACAACGCCGGCGGTGCGCTGGGCCTGGACTCGGTCGCCGAGGCCGACCTGGCGACGTGGCGGTGGATGTGGGAGACCAACGTGCTCGGGACACTGCGGGTGACCCGGGCGCTGCTGCCCGAACTGATCGCCTCGGGCGACGGGCTGATCGTGACGGTGACCTCCATCGCCGCCCTGGAGGTCTACGACGGCGGTGCGGGCTACACCGCCGCCAAGCACGCCCAGGCGGCGCTGCACCGAACCTTGCGGGGCGAACTGCTGGGGCAACCGGTCCGGCTCACCGAGATCGCCCCCGGCGCGGTGGAGACCGAGTTCTCCCTGGTGCGGTTCGGCGGTGACCGCCGGCGCGCCGACGCCGTCTACGCCGGGATCACCCCGCTGGTGGCCGCCGACGTCGCCGAGGTCATCGGCTTCGTCGCTACCCGGCCGCCGCACGTCAACATCGACCAGATCGTCATCCGGCCCCGCGATCAGGCCAGCGCGACCCGGTATCACCGGCAGGGCCGGTAGCGCCCGGCACTAGAGCGCGCAGCCGACCAGGACCGGTTCGGGCGTCAGCAGCACACCGAAGGTCCGGTGGACGCCGTCGCGCACGGACCGGGCCAGCTCGAGCACGTCCGACGTGCGCGCCCCACCCCGATTGGTCAGGGCCAGGGCGTGTTTGGTCGACAGCCGGCAGGGACCACTGCCGAAGCCCCGGGCGAATCCGGCGTTCTCCACCAGCCAGGCCGCCGCCAGCTTCACCCCGCCGGGAGCCGGGTAGTGCGGCACCGGAGCGCCCGAGGCGTCGGCCTGCAGCCGGTCGAACTGCTCGGCCGGGACCACCGGGTTGGTGAAGAACGAGCCCACGCTCCACGAGTCGTGGTCGTCCGGGTCGAGCACCATGCCCTTGGCGGCGCGCAGCGCCAGCACCGCCGCGCGCACCGCCGCCGGGTCGGCCCGCCCGCCGGCGGGCCCCCCCAGTGCGGCGGCGA
>CAYXOM010000436.1:0-2403 GCA_964466565.1 uncultured Mycobacterium sp. | reverse complement strand
CCACGCCGACTCGGCCCGCCGACGCCCCTGGCGGGAGAACACGCTGGCCAGCATCTTCTCCGGAACCAAAGGCCTGACCAGCACCTGCGTACATCTGCTCGCCGACCGCGGGGAGATCGACCTGCACGCCCCCGTCGCGCGGTACTGGCCGGAGTTCGGACAGGCCGGCAAGCAGGACATCACCGTCGCCTCGGTCCTCGGGCACCGCTCGGGTGTCATCGGGCCGCGCGAGCGCATGAACTGGCGCCAGACCGCCCACTGGGACCTGGTGTGCCAGCGCCTCGCCGCCGCCGAGCCGTGGTGGGAGCCCGGCACCGCGCAGGGCTACCACATGGTGGCCTTCGGGTTCATCCTCGGCGAGGTGGTGCGCCGGGTGACCGGGCGCAGTATCGGCCAGTACCTGCGCACCGAGATCGCCGAGCCGATGGGCATCGACGTGCACATCGGCCTGCCCGACCGCGACCACCCTCGGTGCGCCGAGATGATCAACAAGCCCCATATCCGCGACGTGCTCGCCCGGGGCGGGGCGCCGGCGGACCCGCGGAGTCTCGGCGAGCACCCGATGGCGGGCCTGAGCGTGGCGATGGGGTTCGTCCCCGACGACGAGCTGGGATCCAACGACCTGGCCCGGTGGCGCCGCTGCGAGTTCCCCGGCACCAACGGACACGTGTCCGCACTGGGTCTGGCCACCTTCTACAACGGGCTGGCCCAGGGCAAGATCCTCTCCCCCGGATACCTCGAGCGGGTGCGGGCCCCGCAGGGCGGCTTCGACCCCGACGTGGTGCTCGGGCCCCGGGTGGCCGACCACGGCTGGGGCCTGGGCTACATGCTCAACCAGCGCCGCGTGGCCGGGCCCAACCCGCGCAGCTTCGGTCACGGCGGCTCGGGCGGCTCCTACGGGTTCGTCGACCTCGAACACCGGATCGGCTACGCCTATGTGATGAACTACTTCGACGCCACCAAGTGCAACGCCGACCCGCGTAGCACCGCTCTGTCCGACGAGGTCTACCGGGCGCTCGGAACGCTCTGAGCGGGCCGGTTCCCGGTTTCCGCGCCGTCTCGGCGCCGTCGGTACTCTGGTCGCCATGAACAACGCCCTGCTGCTGCTCCTGCTCCTGGTGACCGCCGGCGTCGGCTTGGCGGTGTGGAGTTCCTCGCGGGCCACCGGCGGGCGCGCCGCCGCCGGACTCGCCGACGCCAAGGCCGACGCCCGCCGGACCATCGAGCGCCTCGGCGGGCAGGTGCTGAACCTCACCGGCACCGACAAGGCCTCCCAGCAGGCACTGGCCGACGCCTCGGAACGGTTCACCGCCGCCTCCTCCCAAATCGACCAGGCGACCACCCCCAAGCAGGCCCTGCTGGCCAAGGAGAGCGCGCTGGAGGGCCTCTACTACGTGCGGGCGGCCCGCCTGGCGATGGGAATGGACCCCGGACCTGAGCTGGAGTCGATCGCCGGGCAGAGGTCGGCCGGGTCGGTCACCGAGGACCGTCGCGTGCAGTTCGAGGGCCGCGAGATCGAGGCCTCGCCCGTTCCCACCGAGCGGACCCCCAACTACTACCCCGGCGGCCGGGTCGCCGGGCGGCCGGTGCCGGCGGGCTGGTACTCCGAGCCCTGGTGGCGGCCCGCCCTGGTCGCCGGCGCCTGGGGCATGGGTTCGGTACTGCTGTTCAACGCGATGTTCGCCGGGATGGCCGGAGTCGGCTACGACGCGGCCGCCTTCGAGAGCGGCTACGGATCAGGATTCGACGCCGGCTTCGACCAGGGCGTCGGTCAAGGCCTCGACCAGGGCATGGATCCGGGCCTCGACCCGGGGATGGGCGACGCCGGATGGGACGGCGGCGGCGGGTTCGGCGACTTCGGCGGCGGCGACTTCGGCGGCGGCGGCTTCGGCGGTTTCGACTTCTGACCGCCGACCTCTCTCCCGTGGTCTACCGACTCGCCGATCACCCGTCGACCTCGGTGACCGCGGTGATCGCGGCGGCCCCGGCGGCGATCTGGCCGATCGTCACCGACATCAACTTCCCGGCGCGCCATTCCCGGGAGTTCCGCGGCGCCGACTGGCTCGACGGCGCCACCGGCCCGGCCCTGCGGGGGCGGTTCGAGGGCCGCAACGCCAATGCGATGCTCGGTGAATGGACCACCGTCTCCACCGTGAGCGAGTACCGCGAACCGGAGGCGTTCTCATGGGCGGTCGGCGACCTCCACCGCCCGTTGGCCGAATGGGGTTTCGCACTGCGGACCGTCGAGGGCGGCACGGAGGTCCGGCAGTGGTACCGGCTCGGGCCCGGTGAGAGCGGGATGACCTGGGTGGTCGGCCGCGAACCCGAACGCGAGCACGAGTTGATCGAGCGCCGATTCGCCGGGCAGCGGCGCAACATGGCCGCCAATCTCGGCGGCCTCGC
>CAYXOM010000435.1:0-5912 GCA_964466565.1 uncultured Mycobacterium sp. | reverse complement strand
GGCCAACGAGCGCCGCATCGCCGAGGAGACCGCCAAGGCCGAGGGCAAGCCCGAGCAGGCGCTGCCCAAGATCGTCGAGGGCCGGCTGACCGGGTTCTTGAAGGACGTCGTGCTGCTGGACCAGCCCTCGGTGTCGGACAGCAAGAAAACCGTCAAGTCGCTGCTCGACGAAGCCGGCGTCACCGTCACCCGCTTCGCTCGCTTCGAGGTCGGGCAGGCTTAGCGGGCATGTCAGCCGCGCGCCGCGGCGGCCGCCGCCGATGACGCGCGTCAACGCCTTCGGCGACGACGCGCTGGGGGACCTCGACGCCGTCGGCCTGGTCGACACGCTGCGCACGGGCAAGGTGTCGCCCGCCGAGTTGGTGGCGGCCGCCATCGATCGCACCGAACGGGTCAACCCTGTTCTCAACGGCCTGGCGCACCAGACCTTCGAGCGGGCCCGTGCGACGGCGGCAGCCGGCGGGCGGGTCGGCGGGTACTTCGACGGGGTTCCGACCTACATCAAGGACAACGTCGACGTCGAGGGCATGCCCACCATGCAGGGCACCGACGCCTGGGAGCCGCGGCCGCACCCGTGCCACGGCGACTTCGCCCGGTTCTTCCTGGCCACCGGACTGATCGCGCTGGGCAAGACGCAGCTCTCGGAGTTCGGCTTCAGCGCCTCCGCCGAGCACCCCCGCATCGGGGCGGTCCGCAACCCCTGGGACACCGACTTCACCGCCGGAGCCTCCTCGTCGGGATCGGGCGCCTTCGTCGCCGCGGGAGTGGTGCCGATCGCCCACGCCAATGACGGCGGCGGATCCATTCGGATCCCGGCGGCGTGCAACGGGCTGGTCGGGCTCAAGCCGTCCCGGGGCCGGCTGCCGCTGGACAAGATGACCCGCCAAATGCCGGTGCGGATCGTCAACGACGGCGTGCTGACCCGCTCGGTGCGCGACACCGCAGCCTTTTACCGGGAGGCCGAGCGGATCTGGCGCAACCGCAGTCTCCGGCCGATCGGGGCGGTCACCGCACCCTCCGCGGCGCGGTTGCGGGTGGCGGTGGTCACCCGCTCGGTGAACCGGGACTCCGCCCCGGCGGTGCGGGATCAGACGCTCAAGACCGCCGCCCTGCTCGACGAGTTGGGGCACCGGGTCGACTACCTCGATACCAACCCCATCCCGCAGAGTTTCACTGACGACTTCCTGCTCTACTGGGCCATGCTGGCCATGGCGATGGTGCGCGCCGGGCAGCGGACATTCGGCACGTCCTTCGACCGTGGCCGACTCGACAACCTCACCCTGGGCCTGGACCGGCACGCCAGCCGCAACCTGCACCGGCTGCCGTCGGCCATCATCCGGCTGCGTCGGCTGCGGGCGGTCTCCGACCGGTTCTACCGCGACTACGACATCCTGCTCACCCCGACCCTGGCCGAGGAGACCCCGCGGATCGGGCATCTCGACCCGACCGCGGACTACCGGCAGATCATCGAACGCCTGATGGACTGGGTGGCCTTCACCCCGCTGCAGAACGCGACCGGCGAGCCGGCGGTGTCGCTGCCGCTCGCGCAGTCGCCGAACGGGATGCCGATGGGCATGATGTTCAGCTCACCGCTGGGCCACGAGCGCCGGTTGCTCGAGCTGGCCCTGGAACTCGAGTCGGCCAGGCCGTGGCCCCGGATCAGCGCCTGAGGTCGCCCCGGTAGTCGGCGACGACTCGGTCGACCAGTGCATGGCCGTCGGCGACGGCCGACGGGGCGAGCGTCGAGTTCAGCAGGATGCGCCACGACCTGCCCAGCCGGGCGTACGGGTCGTCGCCGACCGCGGCGGAGACCAGGTGACAGCCGAGGACCGCGACCCAGATCGCTTCGGCGGCCTCGTTGGGTTCGACGTCGCCGCGGAGTCCGCCGGCGTCGATGACCATTTTCATCATCTCGACGAACTGCTGGGTCCAGCGCCGGTAGACGTGCGCCCCGGACGGGCAGATCTGTCCGAGCGCCTGGGCGAGTTGCTGGCCGACGTTGACCACCGTCTCGTTGCGCATGTGATCCTGCACGGCGAACGTCGAGCGGATGACGCCCTCCAGAGTCGGGGCCGCCGGGTTGAAATTGACGTCGACGGCCTCGGCGGCCCGCTGGTCGAAGAGCTCGATGATGGCCCGGGCCAGGGCTTCCTTCGAATCGAAGTGGTAATAGAAGGCACCCTTGCTGACCTGGGCCTTCTCGAGTACGTCAGCCAGGCCGGTCTCGCCGTATCCGAGTTCGTCGAACAGCGAGACCGCCGAGTCGATGATCTTCTGTCGGGTCGCCTCGGCCCGGGCTTGCACGAAACCCTGCTCCCTTCTGGCCCGCTGGACTGGGAAAGTCGGTCGTCGCGTCCCTCCGTAGACTACTCGGAGGGCGCCGCATGCCAAGCGTCCCTACCTTTTTCCGGGCTCGGGATCCGGCGGTCGGGGCCGTGACGGTTCGGGCTCCCCATGAGGCAGGATGAGGGACGGCTGGGCCGAGCCGCGCGTGCCGTCCCGGCCCCGAGTGATTAGGAGTCCGATGGGAGAGCCCACCTGTAACGGGGCCGCGGGGCCGACGCGGGCAGGCTACTCCCGGGTGCTTCTCAAGCTGGGGGGCGAGATGTTCGGCGGGGGCGCCGTCGGCCTGGATCCCGATGTGGTGGCGCAGGTCGCGCGCCAGATCGCCGAGGTGGTCCGCAGCGGTGTGCAGGTAGCCGTGGTGATCGGCGGCGGAAACTTCTTCCGGGGTGCGCAACTCCAGCAGCGCGGACTGGAGCGAACCCGCTCGGACTACATGGGCATGCTCGGCACGGTGATGAACAGCCTGGCGCTGCAGGACTTCCTGGAGAAGGAGGGCATCGCCACCCGGGTGCAGACGGCGATCACGATGGGTCAGGTCGCCGAGCCCTACATCCCGCTGCGCGCGCGCCGGCACCTGGAGAAGGGCCGGGTGGTGATCTTCGGGGCGGGCATGGGGCTGCCGTACTTCTCCACCGACACGACCGCGGCTCAGCGCGCGCTGGAGATCGGTGCCGAGGTGGTCCTGATGGCCAAGGCGGTGGACGGTGTCTTCACCGATGACCCGCGGGCCAATCCGGCGGCCGAACTGCTCACCGAGATCACCCATCGGGAGGTGATCGACCGGGAATTGCGGGTCGCCGACGCCACGGCCTTCAGCCTGTGCATGGACAACGGCATGCCGATCCTGGTGTTCAATCTGCTCACCGACGGAAACATCGCCCGTGCGGTCGCGGGTGAGAGGATCGGGACACTGGTCACGACATGAGGGAGCGGCGCTAGATGATCGACGATGCACTCCTCGACGCCGAGGAGAGGATGGAGAAGGCAGTCGCGGTCGCCCGTGACGACCTGACGTCTATCCGCACCGGCCGCGCCAACCCCGGGATGTTCGGGCGGGTCAACATCGACTACTACGGATCCCCGACGCCGATAACGCAACTGAGCAGCATCAACGTCCCCGAGGCACGGCTGGTCGTGATCAAGCCCTACGAGTCCAACCAGCTGCGGGCGATCGAGGACGCGATCCGCAACTCCGATCTGGGTGTCAATCCCACCAATGACGGGAACGTCATCCGGGTCGCGATCCCGCAGCTGACCGAGGAGCGTCGCCGCGAACTGGTCAAGCAGGCCAAGGCAAAGGGGGAGGACGCCAAGGTCTCGGTGCGCAACGTCCGGCGTCGGACGATGGAGGAGCTGCACCGGATCCGCAAGGACGGCGAGGCCGGCGAGGACGAGGTGGGCCGGGCGGAGAAGGACCTCGACAAGGCCACGGCCGGGTACGTCGCGCAGATCGATGAGCTGGTCAAGCACAAAGAAGGCGAGCTGCTCGAGGTCTGAGGACCCTCGGCAGAGACGACGATGGCTGAGACCGAGACCCCGCCGGCGAAGACGTCGAAGGCCGGCCGCGATCTGCCCGCGGCCATCGCCGTGAGCCTCGTGCTGGGCGGCACCGTGATCGCCACCCTGCTCTTCGCCCCCCGCGGATGGGTGGTGATTCTCTCGGTGGGGATGGCGGTCGCCACCTACGAGGTGGTGAGGCGGCTGCGCGAGAACGGTTACTCCATACCGCTCATCCCGCTGCTGGTGGGGGGGCAGGCGATGATCTGGCTGACCTGGCCGTTCGGTCCGGCCGGCGCGCTGGGCGCCTACGGCGGAACGGTTCTGGTCTGTCTGACGTGGCGGTTGCTGAGCCAGGGCCTGCGGAGTCAGCCGGTGAACTACCTGCGTGACGTGGCGGTCTCGATCTTGTTGGCCACCTGGATCCCGCTGTTCGCCGCCTTCGGGGCGCTGCTGGTCTACCCCGAGGACGGCTGGGCCCGGGTCTTGACCTTCATGCTGGTCGTGGCATTCTCCGATATCGGCGGCTACACCGCCGGCGTGCTGTTCGGCAAGCACCGGATGGTGCCGGCGATCAGCCCTAATAAGTCCTGGGAGGGTTTGGCGGGCTCGCTGGTGTGCGGCACCGCCACGGCCATCCTCGCGGTCGTCTTCCTGATGAAGGCGCCGTGGTGGGTGGGCGTGCCGCTGGGCATGATGCTGGTGATCACCGCCACCCTGGGCGATCTGGTCGAATCCCAATTCAAACGCGACCTGGGCATCAAGGACATGGGCACGCTCCTGCCCGGCCACGGCGGCCTGATGGACCGCATCGACGGCGCGCTACCCTCGGCGGTGGCGACCTGGATCGTGCTGTCGCTGCTGGCCTGAGACTGGGGACCCCGGAAGTGCCACAAGACCTGGTGTTCGAGGCGCCGCGCCGGGGCCTGCCGCCGCGGCATCTGGCCGACCTCGACGCCGGCGGGCGGGTGGCGGCGGTGACCGGACTGGGGCTGCCCGCCTACCGAGCCCGCCAATTGGCGGCCCAGTACTACGGCCGGCTGGTCGCCGACCCGTCGCAGATGACGGATCTGCCGGCGGCCTTGCGCGAACCGGTGGCGCGGGAGTTGTTCCCGGCTCTGCTCACGGCGGTCGGCGAGGTCGAGTGCGACGCGGGGGAGACCCGAAAGACATTGTGGCGCTGTCACGATCACGC
Source organism: uncultured Mycobacterium sp. (assembly GCA_964466565.1). Classification (GTDB taxonomy): domain Bacteria; phylum Actinomycetota; class Actinomycetes; order Mycobacteriales; family Mycobacteriaceae; genus Mycobacterium. Next base: position 874 of record CAYXOM010000435.1, on the reverse strand, counting down.
GATGGTCGAATCCGTGCTGATGCGTTACCCCGACCGGAACACCGTCTGCATCTCCTCCCAGGCCGGGTGCGGGATGGCATGCCCGTTCTGCGCGACCGGGCAGGCGGGCCTGACCCGCAACCTCAGCGCCGCCGAGATCCTCGAGCAGGTCCGGTCGGCGGCGGCCACCCTCCGCGACCGCTACGGTGACCGGTTGTCGAACGTCGTGTTCATGGGGATGGGGGAGCCGCTGGCCAACTATTCGCGGGTGGTCTCGGCAGTGCGCCGCATCACCGCACCGGCCCCGGAGGGGTTCGGTATCTCGGCGCGTTCGGTGACGGTGTCAACCGTGGGTCTGGCACCGGCGATCCGGAGACTGGCCGACGAGGGGCTGGGCGTGACCCTGGCCCTGTCACTGCACGCCCCGGACGATGAACTGCGGGACACTCTGGTACCGGTCAACAACCGCTGGGAGGTGGGCGAGGTCCTCCACGCGGCGCGCCACTACGCACGGACGACGGGGCGGCGGGTGTCGATCGAGTACGCGCTCATCTGCGACGTCAACGACCAGCCGTGGCGCGCCGACCTGCTCGGCGCGATGCTGCACCGCACGCTGGGGGCGCTGGCGCACGTGAATCTCATCCCGCTCAACCCGACCCCGGGCAGCCGGTGGGATGCCAGTCCCAAACCGGTCGAGCGCGAGTTCCTTCGCCGGGTCCGGCACCAGGGTGTGACCTGCACGGTGCGGGACACCCGCGGCCGCGATATTGCCGCCGCCTGCGGCCAGTTGGCCGCCGGAGGCGGGCGGCTGGAGCGCGGGTGAGTCGGGGTGGGGCCTGCGGCCAGTTGGCCGCCGGAGGCGGGCGGCTGGAGCGCGGGTGAGTCGGGGTGGGGC
>CAYXOM010000434.1:0-10997 GCA_964466565.1 uncultured Mycobacterium sp. | reverse complement strand
GGGCCGGGCGAGCCGGGCGCCGACGGTTCCCGCGACTTTCCAGTCGACGGCCCGGCCTAACGTCGACTGCGCGGTCCGGCTCATCGAGTCCGGCTCATCCGCCGCATCCGCAGGTCCGCAACTTGGCGGCCAGGACGTCCAGGGCGGTGCGCCCGGAAAAGCCGGCGTTGTTGGAGATGAAGGCGAAGGTCAGCACCCGGCCGCTGACATCGGTGACGATCCCGGCCAGCGCGTTGGTCTTGGTCAGCGAGCCGGTCTTGGCGCGCAGGAAGCCCGCCGAGGACCTCTTGGCCTCGGTGCTCAGGAATCGCTCCGAGAGGGTTCCGCTGCCGCCGGCGATCGCGAGCATGTCGACCATCGGGCGCAGGGCGGGGTGGTCGGGGCCGGTGGATGCGCTGAGCACCTCGTCGGTGGTCCGCGCTGTCAGCAGGTTGGCCACCGACAGCCCGCTGGAGTCCACCAGCGAGGCGCCGGCCATGTCGATGCCGATGGCGGCCAGCCTGGCGAGGGTGGCGTCGACGGCTCCGGCGAAGCTCAGCGGGCGGCCCGTCGCCTGGGCCACCTCCCGCCCGATGGTCTCGGCCATCACGTTGTCGGAGGTATGCATCATCTGGCGCAGCCGCTCCATCAACGGCGCCGACTGCACCGCCGCCAACTGGCGGCCGTCGGCGGGACCGGGCGCGAAGGTGACCCTCGCGGGGTCCACGCCGAGCGACTCGGCCAGCGCACGGCCGGCGTCCAGTGCCGGGGTCGGCGAGCGGCGCGACTGGAACGTGGTGGGCTGGATCCGGCCGGCGTCGAGCATGACCGGCTGGATCGGGGAGATGTCGCCGCCGGCGATGTCGGCCGGGTCCCAGCCCGGCGCCATGTCCGGTCCGGTGTACAGCGAGGTGTCCACCTGGACCGCGCTCACCTCGATGCCGCTCGCGCGAACCTGGTCGGCCAGGTCCGAGATCCGCGCGGCGTCGCGGTACCAGGTCTTCTCGCCGGGCGGGGCGGCGGACAGGACCGGGTCGCCGGCGCCGACGAGGACCACGACGCCCGGCAGCCGGGTCTGGTCGGCGGCCTTGACCGTGGTGGTGATCCGGGAGCCGCGGTCCAGGGTCAGCATCGCCGCCGCCGCGGTGAGGATCTTGAGGGTCGAGGCGGGCTGCATCGGGAAGTCGGCCCGCTGCTCCCAGATCTGCTGGCCGGTCAGGGCGTCGGCCACCCGACCCGACAGCGTTCCCAGGTTCGGGTCGGCGGCAGCGGCGGCGAGGGCGGCCGTCATCCCGGCGGTGGTGGGCACCGCCGCAGACTCGGAGACCGGGATCAGGGCGGGGTTGGCGACCGCCGGTGCCCGGGGCGACGGAACCTGGGCGTTTCCCCGTCCGCCGGAGGTGAGGAACGCTCCGGCGGCCACCAGCGCGGCCACCAGGCCGATCACCGCGGCCGCGAGCGCCGCGTGGTGGCGGCGCCGGGTCGTTCGAGGCATCGCGTCTCCTACCAACTTCCGGACCCGTGCGAGGCCGCGTTGCTGACCCCTGGGTCTCTCATTGTGCCAACGAGGGCGTAGCGAAGGGTATCCCTGGGCTAGGGTTGAGCCGCGTCACGACCGGCCGGCACGGCGATGACCAGCGGGAAATACGGCGGGAAATGAAGATTGAACGCGGCGGGAATGAGGCGGGAAGGAGTCCTGCGGTGCAGTTCGACGTCACCATCGAGATCCCGAGGGGCCAGCGCAACAAGTACGAGGTCGACCACGTCACCGGCCGCCTGCGGCTGGATCGCTACCTCTACACCCCGATGGGCTATCCCGCCGATTACGGGTTCATCGAGGACACCCTCGGCGAGGACGGCGACCCGCTGGACGCGATGGTGCTGCTGCCGGAGTCGGTGCACCCCGGGATCCTGGTGCCGGCCCGCGCGGTCGGCATGTTCCAGATGGTCGACGAGGCCGGCGGCGACGACAAGGTGATCTGCGTTCCGGCCGGCGACCCGCGCTGGGAGCACATCGCCGACATCGGCGACGTGTCGAGCTTCGAACTCGAGTCGATCAAGCACTTCTTCGTGCACTACAAGGACCTCGAGCCCGGCAAATACGTCGAGGCCGCGGGCTTCGTGGGCCGCGCCGAAGCCGAGGCCGAGATCGAGCGGTCCCGGCGGCGGTTCGCCGCCGGGAGTCACTGACCACCGGGGAATCGTTTTCCTGTTCGTAACACCGGCCTAACGCCGCGGTGGCGGGCAGGACCCACGCTGAGCGTCGTGTTCATGCATCAGGGGATCGGGCTCGACGCGTTCAACACCCTTCCGACCCGCCGGGCCGTGCACGCCCTCTACGAGTGCTGCAACAGCCTGGCGGTGGCCGCCGACATCGTGCGCCACCGCCCCTACCCGAGCCGCCCGGCCCTTTTCGCCACCGCCGACGCCGTGCTCTTCAGCCTGCCGGAGAGCGCCGTCGACGAGATCCTGCAGGCCTACCCGAGCGTGGGCAGCCGACCGGGCAGCGCGTGGTCGCACGCCGAGCAGAGCTCGGTCTGGGACCCCGATACCCAGCTGATGGCACAACTGCACGCCGGCGCAAGGCGCTACGCCGGGCACTTCGGGTTCGGGTTCGTCATGCACGTCGGATCACTGTGCGAACGCAGCCCGGTGCCGGCGGTGCTCGCCGCGATCACCGACCGCCTGCACCACGACATCGAGACCGAACGCAAGGTCGTGCGCAACGAGATCGCCAAGCTCAACCGCAGCCGCCTGGAACGGATGCTGGGGCCCGAGGGCGGCTACGACAACTGGGGTTGAGTCACGACCCCGGGCGCCCGGCCAGGCATGTCCTGACCAGACTGGCCGGCATCGTGAGCAACAGCGTCCAGCGATGACCGCGAGCGGAATGCGTGCACCCGTCCCCGAAACGCTGGAGACGACGCCGCTGCGCGTCATACCGTCGAGCGGTGACCGATGATCTTTCCCAGGCGTTTCACGAACTGCTCGATGAACTCACCGCCCTCGAGCGGAAGTTCCTCACCGCCGACCCGCCTCTGGACGAGCCGGACATCCTCGACGGTTACCGGTTGGCCTTCAGTCTGCTGCGGGTGGCGGTGGACGCCTACGTGTGGGGCGACAGGGACAGACCGCGATTCGTCGATGTCATCGGGCCCTACCAGAAGTGGGGCGGAGACAACTCCGATGCCTTCTATCAGATCGCGCCCGTCGACCCGAACCGCACCTATCGGGTGACCGGCAACCGAGGCGACTCGGTGTATCTGTCGGTGACCGTCTACGGCGGACCGGACGACGGTCACTACAGCAACCGGATCGTCGGCACCTTCAACCAGCGCGACATGACCTTCGACGCAGGCGGCAACTTCGACCTGACGCTGTCACCGGAAACCCACGGCGAGTCTTGGCTGAAGCTCGAACCCGACGCCGTCATCGCCCTGACCCGTGACTACCTCGACAACCCGGATACCGACCGGCGCGCCACCTGGAAGATCGAAGCCATCGACCCGCCGTCGCGGCGGCACGATGACCGCGCCGATCTCACCCGCCGGCTTCGCGCGGCCAGGACATGGATCAACGAGCAGTACTCGTTCATCCCGACGCGGATCACCCCACCCAATGAGATCGCAGCACCCTTCCCGGTTCCCCAGCACGCCTACGGATGGTCCGCCGCCGACGCGGCGTATGCGATGGGCGCCTACGACCTGGGACCCGATGAGGCATTAATCATCGACGGCACCTCACCGGAATGCGTGTTCTGGAACCTGTGCCTGTGGAACCCCTTCCTGCACACCTACGACTACACCTACGAACGGGTGACCATCAACGGCACGCACGTCCGATACGAGCCCGACGGCTCGTGGCGTGTCGTGGTCAGCGACCGCGACCCTGGACATCCGAACTGGGTCTCCACCGGAGGCCGCGTCCGGGGGCTGATTTGGTTGCGGTGGTTCCTTCCCGACGAGACACCGCAGCGGCCGTCCTGCCGCGTCGTCCCGGTCGCCGAGGTCACTCGTTGAAGCCGGGGCCCGTCCACATCGACGATCTCGCCGATCCGGTTTACCCGGAGGCGTCGCGCCCGCTTCGCGACGGCCTGGCGGAGTACGGCGCAACACTGGATCTCTCCCCCCGGGCCCTGCTGGAGGCGGCCACCGCCCGCACCGGTCTGACGGACTTCGGCGATCCGTCCTTCCGTGAGCGGCTCGACGTGTTGTGCCGGGCGCTTCGTACCGAGGCGAATCTCTCCGACACCGGTGTCGCGATCGTCGTCGAGCAGCTGACCGGCAACCTGGTCAACCGCCTCCGCCTCGAGGCGCTGATCGCGGAGCACCCCGGGATCGAGAGCATTCCCATCGAGCGGCCCATCATCATCTGCGGGCTGCCCCGCAGCGGGACAACGCACATGCACAATCTGATCGCCGCCGACCCCGGCATCCGTTTTCTGCCGTACTGGGAGAGCCTGGAACCCTTCCCGGCACCCGACGATCCCGGAGACCAGGGGCGGCGGGACCGGTGCGCAATCGGGCTGCAGATGGTGGACGACTGCATGCCGCATTTCAAACGCATGCACGAGATGACGGTGGACCACGCCCACGAAGAGATTCAGCTGCTGGCCAACGACATCTCCGGGATGCTCTTCGAGACCACCTACTACATCCCCGGCTTCGCCGCCCACTACAAGGCCCACGACCAGCGACGTTCCTACGCCTACCTGAAGCGGAGCCTGCAAGCCATGCAGTGGCTGCGCGGAGGGACGCGATGGGTACTTAAATCCCCCCAACACCTCGAGCAGTTCCCAGCCCTCTGTGACATCTTCCCGGACGCGACCTTCGTTGTGACACATCGTGATCCGTTGGAGATCACCCGCTCGATGGCCACCATGGTGGCCTACGGATCGCGCATGGCCTGCTCGCATCCCGATCCACATGCGATCGGCCGGCACTGGCTCGGACGGACCGAGGACCTGCTGAACGGCTGCCTTAATGACCGTGACTGCTTACCGGCCGAGCAGTCCATCGACATCCGGTTCACCGATTTCCTCGCCGACGAGCAGGGCACCGTGCGGGCAGTGTACGAACTGGCCGGGCAGATCTACGACGATGGCGTGCGCACGGCCATGAGCCGTTTCATCGACGACCATCCCCGGGGCCGTCACGGCGAGGTGGCCTACAGCATCGGCGACCTCGGCCTGGACGCCGGCGACGTGGCCCGGCGGCTCAGCGGATACCGGGACCGCTTCCTCGGCAGTCGGCCGAGGGAGTCACAGTGAGAACTGATCTTCGACGATCCCCAGCCACACCGCCGCGGCGTCCGCCATGAGCCCCATCCGACCCGCCGCCGATCCTGCACGCAGTGGCCCGCGGGTGAACAATTCCAATGTCCGGTGCGCCGGAACGAAGGCACCGGCGACGTTGTAGTCGTGGGAGCCGGTGCCCCTGAGCCCCGGCACATGCCAGCCGTCGGTGAAGACGACCTCCTCGCGGATCAGCGACGATGGGCGGCGAGATGTTACGCAGGGATTCGGACTCGGCGGCATGCTCGCAGACCACCGGGCGCATGCCGCGTCTGCTTCACTCAGGGGCCGCCAAGGCCCATCATGTCCGTCACGCCGTGATCGCGGCCTGCCGTGTACCCGCCGTCGACGGCGATCGCCTGTCCAGTGACGAATGAGGCGTCTGCGGAGAGCAGGAATGCCGCCACCGCGGCGATCTCCTCCGGCCGGCCGCGCCGCCGCAGGGCATGTTCGTGGGTGACCGCCGCCTTCATGTCCGCCATCTCCGGCGAGGACAGCACCGCATCCAGCATCGGGGTGTCAATGAAGCCGGGACACACTGCGTTGCAACGGATTCCACTGGGACCGTAGTCGAGGGCGATGTTCTTCGTCAACAGCACCACGCCGCCCTTGGCGGCGTTGTAGGCGCTGCCACCGGCGGTGCCTTCGAGGCCCTCCACGCTGGCGAGGGTAACGATAGAACCCCGTTCGCCGTTGACACGTTCCTGCCCCAGCATCCGGGCGAGCGCGGCCTTGGCCACCAGGAATGTCGCGGTGAGGTCGATACCGATCACCCGGGCCCACTCCTTGGCGTCGAGCAGATGCACCGGGCCACCGCCCGGGACGCCGGCGCAATGCACCACGCCGGCAAGTCTTCCCGGTGCCGCGGCGAACAGCTCACCGACGGCCGCCTCGTCGGTGACATCAGCCGTGACGAAGGCGAATCCCGTTACACCTAGGGGTAGGTCGGGCGCGACCAGGTCGCAGCCGACGACGGTAGCGCCGTCCTCCAGCAGTCTCCGCACGGTGGCGAGTCCGATACCCGACGCCGCACCGGTGACGACAACCGTTGCGCCGTCGAACCGGGCCATCCTCAGCGCGCCCCGCGGACGAGCCGACCGGGCCGCGCGCCGGTGTCCACCCCGTGGCGGCGGGTCACCACCCCGCTGACGATCGTGGCGTCGTACCCCGAGGAGCCCTGGATCAGGCGGTGGCCGCCGGCGGGAAGGTCGTAGACCATCCGCGGGGCGTGCAGGGTGAGCGCATCTAGATCGATCACGTTGAGGTCGGCCTTCATGCCCACATCGATCACGCCGCGGTCGCTCAGCCCGAAAAGAGATGCGGTGTCGTGGGATTGCTTGCGCACGACGTACTCCAGTGCCAACTTCTCCCCACGGTGGCGGTCGCGCGCCCAATGCGTCAGCAGGAAGGTGGGATAGGACGCGTCGCAGATCATGCTGCAGTGCGCTCCGCCGTCGGACAGACCCAGGACAGCGGCGGGATGGGTGATCATCTCGCGGATCGCATCGTGGTTGCCATCGGCGTAGTTGAACAACGGCATCATCAGCATGGCGCCGGCGTTCGACTCCAGCATCAGGTCGTACATCGTGGCCAGCGGATCCTCACCACGCTCGCGTGCGATGGCGGCCACCGTTCGCTCAGCGGTGGGTTCGTAGTCGGGTGGCTCGCCCAAAGCGTAGAGCCGGTCGATCGAGTACTGCGCGAAGGCGAACATCCCGTCGAACAGGACGGTGGGGTCGATGGGCAGGTCCTCGTCGGCGAGGATGGCCGCTCGGACCGCGGGATCGGCGAGCTTGCCCGCCAGCTCGTTGCGGCTGCACTCCGCCTTCAACCTCCGGTAGGTGGGGCGGTGGCTGAAGGCGTGATGGCCGGGAAATCCCAGCAGCATTCCGAACGGCCGTGCGGCCACCTGCGGGTACAGCCGGCTGCCGGCCTGATGCGCCGCGGCGGACAGGTCCAGTTGCTCGCGCCACAGGTTCGGGTCGGCGTCGACCTGGATGAGTGCGAAACTCAGGGCGCAGTCGATCTCCTCGCCGAGCCGTCGCATCCATTCGAGTTCCTTCTTCGGCGCGACGATGTCCTCACCCGCCGCGCCCTGGGGGGCCAGTTCGAACACCGCGCCGCCCCCGGCGGCGACGGCGCGGCCGAGGGCGAAGAGCTCATCCTCGGCGGCGAACGTGCCGGGCACCGGCTCGCCGTCCATCGCCCGGTGCGCAAGTGTCCGCGAGGACGAAAAACCGAGCGCCCCAGCCTCGATCGCCTCCCGAACGATGTCACTCATTCGGGCGATGTCATCAGGCGTGGCCGCTTCGTTGCGGGCGCCACGCTCCCCCATCGCGTAGGCCCGCACCGTGCCGTGGGCGATCTGGCTGCCGTAGTCGACAGCGAGTTCGCGCCGGCCGATGACGTCGAGGTACTCCGGATAGCTCTCCCACCCCCAGGTGATGCCCTCGGAAAGCGCCGTCCCGGGAATGTCCTCGACTCCCTCCATCAGCGCGATCAGCCACTCCTCGGTGCCGGGCCGGACCGGGGCGAAACCCACGCCGCAGTTACCGGAGATCACCGTCGTCACGCCGTGGCTCGCCGACGGGTCCAGGACGTCGTCCCAGCTGACCTGGCCGTCGTAGTGGGTGTGCAGGTCGACAAACCCTGGGGCGACGATCCTGCCCGTGGCGTCGATCGTCTCGGCTGCCTCGCCCTCCAGCGGCGCGTCCCCCGGCCCCCGGCGCCGGACCGCGACGATCCTGCCGTCCTTGATCGCGATATCGGCCTGAAACCGGTCGGCCCCGGTCCCGTCGACGACGGTGCCACCCATGATTTTGAGATCGAACGCCATGGTGGACAGCTTGGCAGCAGGACTTCGGCCAGACAAGGTCAAGAGATCCGCAGCGGCCGGTCTCCGGCGTCGTCGCCCGCACCTTCCGGTAGTCAGCGGCATGCGTGCGCATCTGGTCGGCCACTCGGCGTGCCGCCGCAGCCTGGGTGGCGTAGTCGGCCTCCAGTCGCTGAAGGTGTGTTCGGGCGGACTCAGCTGCCGGTGAGGCCCGGCCGGCGGCCGCTGCACCGGCGGGTGCCCTCGGGACCGGGCGGCGGCGGACCCGGCCCCCTAGGATTCCGGTTCGTGTCCGCTCCCGGAGTCCCTGCGCAGTATCTCCGCTCCGGTCACGCCCCCGCGCCGCGCACCCTCGTCGACATCCTCTACGCGACGGCCGGGCGTCACCCGGATGCGATCGGGATCGACGACGGCGAGGTGCGACTGACCTACGCCGAGATGATCACCGACGTCGAGGCCGGGGCGAGGTGGCTGGCCGCGCGGGGAATCGGCCGCGGGGACCGGGTGGGTGTCCGGATGCCCTCGGGCAGCTACTCGCTCTACATGGCGATCCTGTCCACCCTCGCCGCGGGCGCGGCGTACGTCCCGGTCGACGCCGACGACCCCGATGAGCGGGCCGAGCTTGTCTTCGGCGAGGCCGCGGTCGCCGGGGTCATCACCGAGGCGGGCCTGCTGCGCGGCCCGGGCTCGTCGCGCGGCTGGCGCGCGGCGCCGCCGGCGGCCGGAGACGACGCCTGGATCATCTTCACCTCCGGGTCGACCGGGCTGCCCAAAGGGGTGGCCGTGACCCACCGCAACGCCGCGGCCTTCGTCGACGCCGAGGCGTGTATGTTCCTGCAGCACAACCCAATCGGTCCGGATGACCGGGTCCTGGCAGGCCTGTCGGTCGGGTTCGACGCCTCCTGCGAGGAGATGTGGCTGGCCTGGCGCCACGGCGCCTGCCTGGTGCCCGCTCCGCGCTCGCTGGTCCGCAGCGGGATGGACCTGGGACCCTGGCTGGTGGCGCGGGACATCACCGTGGTGTCCACCGTCCCGACCCTGGCTGCCCTGTGGCCGGCGGAGGCGCTCGAGGCGGTGCGGCTGCTGATCTTCGGCGGCGAGGCCTGTCCGCCGGACCTGGCCGAACGGCTCGCGACCGCAGACACCGGAGCCGGGCGCGAGGTCTGGAACACCTACGGGCCCACCGAGGCCACCGTGGTGGCCTGCGGGGCGCGCCTCGACGGGGGCCCGGTCAGCATCGGGCTGCCGCTGCCGGGCTGGGACCTCGCCGTCGTCGACGGCGCCGGGGCGCCGGTGGGCTGGGGCGGCGTGGGCGAACTGGTGATCGGCGGGGTGGGTCTGGCCCGCTACCTGGACCCGCAGAAGGACGCCGATAAGTACGCGCCGCTGCCCGCGCTGGGCTGGCAGCGGGCCTACCGCAGCGGGGATCTGGTTCGGCTGGAGCCCGAGGGCCTGTACTTCCAGGGCCGCGCCGACGACCAGGTCAAGGTCGGCGGGCGGCGCATCGAACTCGGCGAGGTCGACTCCGCCCTGCTTCATCTTCCCGGGGTCAGCGGCGGGCCTGCGGCGGTACGCCGATCGGCGAGCGGCACAGCGATTCTGGTGGGGTACGTGACCTCGGCCGACCCAGAGTTCAACCTGGCCGCCGCTCGCGCGCACCTTGCCGACTCGCTGCCCGCCGCCCTCGTCCCGCGGCTGGTGCTGGTCGACGAGTTGCCCACCCGCACGTCGGGCAAGGTCGACCGCGACGCCCTGCCCTGGCCGCCGCCCGGCGACGTACCCGACACCGGCGGACAACTCGGCGGCACCCTGGGCGGGCTGGCCGCACTGTGGCAGGACGTCCTCGGCACCGTCGTCGACCGGCCCGAGGCCGACTTCTTCGCCCTCGGCGGCGGGTCGCTGGCCGCCGCCCAGCTGGTGGTCGCGCTGCGCCCCCGCTACCCGGAGATCACGGTGGCCCACCTCTACGACCACCCCCGGCTGGGCTCGCTGGCGGGCCTCCTCGACGAGTTCGACCAGCAGCCCGCACCGTCGGCCCCGGCGCCGGCTCGGCGGGTGGCGCCGACCCCGGTCAGCGCCCAGCTGGCCCAGACGCTGATGTCGGTCCCGCTGGCCACCGTCACCGCCCTGCAGTGGCTGGTCTGGCTGGCGCTGGCGAACAATCTGGCGCTGCTGGTGCATCCGCTGCCGTGGCTGGTCGGGGTGGACTGGTGGCTCGTCGCGGCGGGGTTCGTCGCGGTCGTCACACCGGTCGGGCGGATGGGGCTCGCCGCGGCCGGCGCCCGGATGCTGCTGGCCGGGCTGAGGCCCGGCAGCCACCCCCGCGGCGGCCGGGCGCACCTGCGGGTTTGGCTGGCCGAGCGGCTGGCCGAGGCCTGCGGGGCCGAGAACCTCGCGGGGGCGCCCTGGCTGGTCTACTACGCGCGCGCGCTGGGAAACCGGGTCGGCAGGGGCGTCGATCTGCACTCCGCGCCGCCGGTCACCGGCATGCTCACCCTCGGCGACCGCAGTTCGGTGGAGCCCGAGGTCGACCTGTGCGGCCACTGGATCGACGGAGACCTGTTCCACGTCGGGCCCATCACCGTGGGCGCGGACGCGACCATCGGCTCGCGCACCACGTTGCTGCCCGGTGCCGAGGTCGGCGACGACGCCGATGTCGCCGCCGGATCGGCGGTCGTCGGCAGGGTCAAGCGGGGGCAGTACTGGAAGGGCTCGCCGGCGGTGACGTCGGGCAAGGCCCGACACCCCTGGCCGGGCCGCCGGCCGCCGCGCGCCGCGCAGTGGGTCCCGGTGTTCGGGGCGTCCTCGGTGCTGCTGGCCGGCCTGCCGCTGGTCGCGCTGGGCACGGGGCTGGCCGTCCTGGCCCTCGGCGCCCGCGGCAGCACGACGCTG
>CAYXOM010000433.1:0-4630 GCA_964466565.1 uncultured Mycobacterium sp. | reverse complement strand
CGGCCCCGCCGGCGGCGGCTACGACGGACGCGGGGTGGTGCTGGCCGACGATCTCGACGCGGCGCGTGCGGCGGTGTCGGGCTATCTGGCCGCCGGGGTGGAGGTGCTCTGCGAGGAGCGGGTGTCGATGCGCCGGGAGCTCTCGGCGCTGGTGGCCCGCTCCCCGCTGGGCCAGGGCGCCGCCTGGCCGATCGTGGAAACCGTTCAGCGCGAAGGGATCTGCGTGACGGTGCTGGCGCCCGCCCCCGGGCTTTCCGGCGAGTTGGCCGCCGATGCCGAGCGGCTCGGGCTGCGGATCGCCGACGAACTGGGCGTGGTCGGTGTGCTCGCCGTCGAGCTGTTCGAGACCCAGGAGGGCGAGTTGCTGGTCAACGAGCTGGCGATGCGCCCGCACAACTCCGGTCACTGGACCATGAACGGCTCGGTCACCAGTCAGTTCGAACAGCACCTGCGTGCGGTGCTGGACTACCCGCTCGGCGACACCCGGATGGTGGCCCCGGTCACGGTGATGGCCAACGTGATCGGCGCCGCGGTGGCCCCGCCGATGGCGATGGACGAGCGGCTGCACCACCTGTTCGGGCGCATCCCCGACGCCCGGGTGCACCTCTACGGCAAGTCCGAGCGCCCCGGCCGCAAGATCGGGCACGTCAACGTGGTGGCCGGCGGCACGCGCGGCACCGGCGGCCCGGCCGAGTCCGTGGCAGACGTCCGCGAGCGGGCCGAGCGGGCGGCACACTGGTTGTCGCACGCGCAGTGGCCGTCCGGCGACGAACAGGAGCGGCATGACTGACCAACCCCGCGTCGGGGTCATCATGGGCAGCGACAGCGACTGGCCGGTGCTGTCGGCCGCCGCCGAGGCGCTGGCCGAGTTCGACGTGGCGTTCGAGGTGGGCGTGGTCTCCGCCCACCGCACCCCGGCGCTGATGCTGGACTACGCGCGCGGCGCCGCCGCCCGCGGCATCGAGGTGATCATCGCCGGGGCGGGCGGTGCGGCGCACCTGCCGGGAATGGTCGCCTCGGCCACCCCGCTGCCGGTGATAGGGGTGCCGGTGCCGCTGGAGCGTCTCGACGGACTGGACTCATTGCTGTCGATCGTGCAGATGCCGGCCGGGGTTCCGGTGGCCTGCGTGTCGATCGGCGGCGGGCGCAACGCCGGGCTGCTCGCGGTGCGGATCCTGGCCGCCGCCGACCCGGGCCTGCGGGCCCGGATGGCGGGCTTCCAGGACGATCTGGCGGCTGCGGTGGCCGAGAAGGACCGGGCGCTGCGGGAGCGGCTGCTCGGCGAGTAACCTTGCCGCCAAGACGCGAGGAGGTTTGTCATGGCTGGCTGGGCCGGTGATTCATCGTTCGACGTGTTCCGTATTCCCGAGGAGCACGAGGAGCTCCGGGCCGCGATCCGGGCCCTCTGCGAGAAGGAGATCGCGCCCTACGCCGCCGCGGTCGACGAGGAGGCCCGCTTCCCGACGGAGGCCCTCGACGCGCTCAACGCCTCCGGCTTCAACGCCATCCATGTGCCCGAGGATTACGGCGGGCAGGGCGCGGACTCGGTGGCGGCCTGCATCGTCATCGAGGAGGTCGCCCGGGTGGACGCCTCGGCCTCGCTGATCCCGGCGGTCAACAAGCTCGGCACCATGGGACTGATCCTGCGCGGCTCCGACGACCTGAAGAAGCGGGTGCTGCCCGAGATCGCCGAGGGGAAGATGGCCTCCTACGCGCTGTCCGAGCGCGAGGCCGGCAGCGACGCCGCCGCCATGCGCACCCGCGCCAAGGCCGACGGCGACGACTGGATCCTCAACGGCTCGAAGTGCTGGATCACCAACGGCGGCAAGTCCGCCTGGTACACGGTGATGGCGGTCAGCGACCCGGACAAGGGCGCGAACGGCATCTCGGCGTTCATGGTGCACGAGGACGACGAGGGCTTCGTCATCGGCCCGAAGGAGCGCAAGCTCGGCATCAAGGGCTCGCCCACCACCGAGCTGTACTTCGAGAACTGCCGCATCCCCGGCGACCGGATCATCGGCGAGCCCGGCACCGGTTTCAAGACCGCGCTGGCCACCCTGGACCACACCCGGCCCACCATCGGGGCCCAGGCGGTCGGCATCGCCCAGGGAGCGCTGGACGCGGCGATCGAGTACACCAAGGACCGCAAACAGTTCGGCCGCGCGGTTGCCGACAACCAGGGAGTTCAGTTCATGCTCGCCGACATGGCGATGAAGGTGGAGGCAGCCCGCCTGATGGTCTACTCCGCCGCCGCTCGCGCCGAACGCGGCGAGCCGGATCTGGGCTTCATCTCCGCGGCGTCGAAGTGCTTCGCCTCCGACGTCGCGATGGAGGTCACGACCGACGCCGTGCAGTTGTTCGGCGGTGCCGGCTACACCGTCGACTTCCCGGTCGAGCGGATGATGCGAGACGCCAAGATCACCCAGATCTACGAGGGCACCAACCAGATTCAGCGCGTGGTGATGAGCCGGGCGCTGCTGCGCTGATTCACTCCGCCGGGCGCAGATGGGTGATGTCGCCCGCGGAGACGGCGACCGTCTGCGCGCCGGTGTCGATCAGCAGCTGCCCGAGGTCGTCGACATCTGCTGCGGTGCCGTCGATCTCGCGGTCGCCGGGCAGCAGCGCCCGCACCCGGGTACCCAGGGTGACGCTGCGTCGCCGGTAGTCCGCCGCCAGTGCCGGGTCGCTGCCCGAGCGCATCCGCCAGCGGTCGAGGCGGGCAACCAGTTCGGCCAGGACGGCGCCCAGCAGCGCGCTGCGGTCGAGCATCGTCGAGCCCAGCGCCAGCAGCGAGGTGGCCCGCGCGTCGGGGCCGAGGTCGGTGAGGTCGGAGTCGGTCAGCGTCACGTTGAGGCCCAGGCCCACCACGATCACCGGGTCCGGAGCTGCCACCTCGGCCAGGATGCCGGCGAGTTTCCCCTCGCCGGCCAGAACGTCGTTCGGCCACTTCAGCCCGGGCTCGATGCCGGTTACGGCCGCGACCGCGTCGGCCACCGCGACGCCAGTGAGCAGCGGCAGCCAGCCCCACGCCGACGGCGGCACCCCCGAGGCGTCCACACCGACCGAGCAGGCGATCTGCGAGCGGGCCGGTGCGGTCCAGGCCCGCCCGTGCCGGCCCCGGCCGGAGCTCTGGTGCTCGGCGGCGAGCACCAGCCCGCAGATGTCGTGGCCCGCGGCGTGGCGGGCGAGCAGGTCGGCGTTGGTGGAGCCGGTGTCGTCGACCACCTCCACACCGCGCAGCGGCCGGCCCGGACCGGCGAGGTCACGGCGGATGCCGTCGACGTCGAGCGCGGGGCGCAGGGGGGACACCGACCGAGCCTAGCGGGGCGTTTTTGACCAGTCCGTCAGGTGGGATAGGTTGAGTCACCGTGACTCGCAACCCTCGGAAGACCCGATCTCTCGCGGCCGCCGGTGCCCTGCTCGCCGCCGTCGCCGCCGCCCCGATAGCCGCGGCCGATGACAACACCGTGCCGCCGTCGATGCTCAACACGACCTGCTCGCTGGATCAGATCATGGCCGCCACCAAGGTCGTCGACCCGATCACCTATGGCGAGCTGGTCGGCAAGTACAACTCCGAGCCCAGCTGGGTGCAGGGCGGCATCGTCTACCACATGAACCTACTGCTGCAGAAGCCGCCGCAGGAGCGTCAGTCCGAGATCGACACCCTGGTGCGGTTCTTCCCGCAGTACGTGTCGATCTTCACCGGCGCGGAGCCGCAGGCCGACGAGATCGCGGCCAAGTGCCCGACCTACCCGGCCGTGGACCCGTCGGTGTGGAACCCGACCGCCCCGCCGCCGGCGCCCGTCGCCGCTCCGGCCCCGGCTCCCGACGCGGCGCCGGCGCCCGCTCCGGCTCCCGACGCGGCTCCGGCTCCGGCTGCCTAGCCCGTGGCTCTCCGCCGGAGGCTGCGCCACGCGGCCGTCCTGTCCGGCGCGGTCGGCCTGGCCGCGCTCGGTTTCCCGGCCGTCGCCGCGGCGACCAACACCATGCCGCCGTCGATGCTCAACACCACCTGCTCGCTGGACCAGGTGATGGCCGCGGCCAGGGTTGCCGACCCGGTGACCTACGGCAACCTGGTGGGCCGGTTCAGCGCACAGCCGCGGTGGATCCAGGGCGGCATCGTCTATCACATGAACATGCTGCTGCAGACCCCGCCACCGCAGCGGCAGGCCATGGCCGACCAACTCGCCGGCCGGTTCCCGGAGTTCGTCGCGCTGTTCACCGTCGCCGACCCGGTGGCCGACGAGATCGCGGCTAAGTGCCCGACCTACCCGGCCGAAGACCCGGCGGTGTGGAACCCGACCGCCCCGCCGCCGGCGCCCGTCGCCGCTCCGGCTCCGGCTCCGGCTCCGGACGCGGCCCCGGCTCCGGCGCCCTGAGCTGATCAGTCCAGCGCCGCGGTGACCTTCTCGGTGACCCGCCGCCGGGCAGTCAGGCCGGGATCGGGGTGGCGGACCTGGACCAGCGATGCCCCGGCGGCCAGCACCGCCACCAGGTTGTCGATGATCTGCTGCGGCGAGGACCATTCGCGGTGCGAGAGCACCCGGTCCGAGGCGCCGATGCCGATGTCCCGGGCGTGGCGGCGGGCGGCGCCGAGCACGTCGGTCACCGTCCGGCCGTCCAGAGCCGC
>CAYXOM010000432.1:0-5531 GCA_964466565.1 uncultured Mycobacterium sp. | reverse complement strand
CCGTTGGCCCGGACCCTGGCCCTGGGGATCGACCGGCTCATCTGCTGGGGCATGGTCGGGCTGCCGCTGACGGTGGTGCCGGCGCCCACTCGTGCGTTGTCGGCCCGCCGGCGCGGCGGTGCCCCGGTGGCCCGAATCGCCGACGTCGCCTGCGCCGGTCACCCCGACATCGCGGTGCAGTGCGCGCTGCGCACCAGCGGCCTGGCCCGGGATTCGGTGGGGCTGAGCGTCGCCGCCCGGGAGCGCAACATCGTCGGGCGGGTCCGGGCCCGCTCCCGGCCGGTGGGCGAGGTCCTGCTGGTCGACGACGTGGTCACCACCGGCGCCACCGCACGCGAGGCGGTGTGCGCCCTGCGGGCCTGCGGGGCCCGGGTGTCGGCCGTGCTGGCCCTGGCCCACGCCTGAACGCGGGGGCCCGCGGCAAAGTGTGGCCGCCGTCGACCCTGCGGGACTACCGTCGGGGTACACCCGACCAGGAAGGAGTTGCCCGGGAATGACCAGCCAATCCGCGCAACCCGAAGACCAGGCCACCGACGCCGCCGACGTCCAGGTGACGGGGCGCAACGTCGAGATTCCCGACCACTACCGGGTCTACGTCGGCCAGAAGCTGTCCCGCCTCGAGCGGCTGGACCGCTCGATCCGGCGGTTCGACGTCGAACTGGAGCACGAGCCCAACCGGCGCCAGCGCAAGAACTGCCAGCACGTCGAGATCACCGCGCACGGCCGCGGTCCGGTGGTGCGCGGCGAGGCCTGCGCGGAGAGCTTCTACGGGGCCTTCGAGGCCGCCGTCCACAAACTCGAGAACCGGCTGCGCCGTAGCAAGGACCGCCGCAAGGTGCACTACGGCGACAAGACGCCGGTGTCGCTGCACGAGGCGGCCGCGGTGGCCGCTCCCGTCGACCTGGCCGAGGCGTTCGCGCCGGACATCTCCCAGGAGCAGCAGCCCGGGCCCGACGAGTCCGGCGCCGAGTCCGCCGAGGCGCACGAGCCGGGCCGGATCGTGCGGGTCAAACAGCACCCGGCCACCCCGATGACGGTCGACGACGCGCTCTACGAGATGGAACTGGTCGGCCACGACTTCTTCCTGTTCCACGACCGGGAGACCGACAGCCCCTCGGTGGTCTACCGGCGGCACGCCTACGACTACGGTTTGATCCGGCTGGGCTGATCGGATGGGCTGATCGGCTGGGCTGATCAGGGCCGATGGCCGCGTCACCTAGGATGGGGGTCGCTCAAGGGTGAAGTCCACGCTTGTACACCGCCCGACCAGGGGATAACACACTGTGCTCTCAAAGTTGCTGCGCGTCGGCGAAGGTCGCATGGTCAAGCGCCTGCGGGGCGTCGCCGACTACGTCAACACCCTCTCCGACGAGACCGAGGCGCTGACCGACGCCGAGTTGCGCGCCAAGACCGACGCGTTCCGGGCCCGGGTCGCCGGCGGCGAGGACCTCGACGACCTGCTGCCCGAGGCGTTCGCGGTGGCCCGCGAGGCGGCCTGGCGGGTGCTGTCGCAGCGGCACTTCGACGTTCAGGTGATGGGCGGCGCCGCGCTGCACTTCGGCAACGTCGCGGAGATGAAGACCGGCGAGGGCAAGACGCTGACCTGTGTGCTGCCGGCCTACCTCAACGCGCTGGCCGGGCAGGGAGTGCATGTGGTCCCCGTCAACGACTCCCTGGCCCGCCGCGACAGCGAGTGGATGGGCCGGGTGCACCGCTTGCTCGGGCTGGAGGTCGGGGTGATCCTGTCCGGGCTGACCCCCGATCAGCGCCGGGAGGCCTACGGGGCCGACATCACCTACGGCACCAATAACGAGTTCGGCTTCGACTACCTGCGGGACAACATGGCGCACTCGCTCGACGAGCTGGTCCAGCGTGGCCACAACTTCGCCATCGTCGACGAGGTCGACTCGATCCTCATCGACGAGGCGCGCACGCCGCTGATCATCTCCGGGCCGGCCGACGGCGCCTCGGACTGGTACCGCGAGTTCGCCCGGATCGCCCCGATGATGGAGAAGGACGTCCACTACGAGGTGGACCTTCGCAAGCGCACCGTCGGTGTGCACGAGATCGGGGTCGAGTTCGTCGAGGACCAGCTCGGCATCGAGAACCTCTACGAGGCGGCCAACTCGCCGCTGGTGAGCTACCTGAACAACTCGCTGAAGGCCAAGGAGCTGTTCACCCGCGACAAGGACTACATCGTCCGCGACGGCGAGGTGATCATCGTCGACGAGTTCACCGGCCGGGTGCTGGTGGGCCGCCGCTACAACGAGGGCATGCACCAGGCCATCGAGGCCAAAGAGAAGGTCGAGATCAAGGCCGAGAACCAGACGCTGGCCACGATCACGCTGCAGAACTACTTCCGGCTCTACGACAAGCTGGCCGGGATGACCGGCACGGCCGAGACCGAGGCCTCCGAACTGCACGAGATCTACAAGCTCGGGGTGGTGCCCATCCCGACCAACCGCGACATGGTCCGCAAGGATCAGACCGACCTGATCTACAAGACCGAAGAGGCCAAGTTCCTGGCGGTGGCCGACGACATCGCCGAGCGTTACCAGAAGGGCCAGCCGGTGCTCATCGGCACCACCAGCGTGGAGCGCTCGGAGTACCTGTCGCGGATGCTGACCAAGCGCGACATCCCGCACAACGTGCTCAATGCCAAGTTCCACGAGCAGGAGGCGAGCATCATCGCCGAGGCCGGGCGGCGCGGTGCGATCACGGTGGCCACCAACATGGCCGGCCGCGGCACCGACATCGTGCTCGGCGGCAACGTCGACTTCCTGCTCGACCAGCGCCTGCGCGACCGCGGACTGGACCCGGTGGAGACCCCCGAGGAGTACGAGGCCGGCTGGCACGCCGAACTGCCGCAGGTCAAGGAGGAGGCGGCGGCCGAGGCCGAGGACGTGGTGGGCTGCGGCGGGCTCTACGTGCTGGGCACCGAGCGCCACGAGTCGCGCCGTATCGACAACCAGTTGCCGGCCGGAGCGGCCGGCAGGGCGATCCGGGCGAGTCGCGGTTCTATCTGTCGCTGGGCGACGAGTTGATGCGCCGGTTCAACGGCGCGACCCTCGAGTCGCTGCTGACCCGGCTCAACCTGCCCGACGACGTGCCCATCGAGGCCAAGATGGTGACCCGGGCGATCAAGAGCGCGCAGACCCAGGTCGAGCAGCAGAACTTCGAGATCCGCAAGAACGTGCTCAAGTACGACGAGGTGATGAACCAGCAGCGCAAGGTGATCTACGCCGAGCGCCGCCGGATTCTCGACGGCGAGGACCTGCGTCAGCAGGCCGAGGACATGCTCGTCGACGTCGTCACCGCCTACGTCGACGGCGCCACCGCCGAGGGTTACGTCGAGGACTGGGACCTCGAGTCGCTCTGGGGTGCGCTGCGCGCGCTCTACCCGGTCGGGATCGACCACCACGACCTGGTGGATTCCGACGCCGTCGGCGAGGCGGGCGAGCTCAGTCGCGAGGAACTGCTGGAGATGCTGGTCTCCGACGCCAAGAAGGCCTACGCCCGGCGCGAGGCCGACGTCGACGCGGTGGCCGGGGAGGGCGCGATGCGCCAGCTGGAGCGCAACGTGCTGCTCAACGTGATCGACCGCAAATGGCGCGAGCACCTCTACGAGATGGACTACCTCAAGGAGGGCATCGGCCTGCGCGCGATGGCGCAGCGCGACCCGCTGGTGGAGTACCAGCGTGAGGGCTACGACATGTTCACCGGCATGCTCGACGCCCTCAAGGAGGAGTCGGTCGGGTTTCTGTTCAACGTCCAGGTCGAGGCGGCGCCGCAGACGGCCGTGGCCGCGCGGCCGATGCCGGCCGGCCTGCGTGCCCAGCCGGCCGGCCGGCCGGACTCCCCGCCGCTGACCTACGTCGGTCCGTCGGAGGACGGCGAGGCCGAGATTCAGCAGCACGACGCCGCGCCGGCCGGCGGCGCCGGCAGCCGCCGGGAGCGCCGCCAGGCCGCCCGCCAGGAGGCCAGGGAGCGCAAGCTGCTGCGGCGGCGCTGACCGGCCGTGGTCCGGATGCCGCCCAGATGGCGGCGCGGAGTTCACGTGGCGTTCACCATGACCTTCACGCGACGCAACCTGACACGCGGTTGGTTGTGTAACGATTGGGTCAAATCCGTCGAGCACCCTTGCGGAGCAGCCCGTGAACGAAGCGAACCGTCCGATCGGCAAGGGGGCTGCCTCCGCGCACCGGCCGCGGGTCAGCGTTGTGATCCCGGCGCTCAACGAGGCCAGGAATCTGCCGCACGTCGCCGCACGGTTGCCCGCCGGCGTCGACGAGATCGTCTTCGTCGACGGCGATTCGGTGGACGGGACCGCCGAGGTCGCGCGCTCGCTGTGGCCGGACGCAATCCACCTCAGGCAGACCCGTAAAGGCAAGGGCAACGCTCTGAGTTGTGGGTTCGCCGCAGCCACCGGGGACATCATCGTGATGATCGACGCCGACGGCTCCACCGACCCGGCGGAGATTCCGGCTTTCGTGGGACTGCTGCAGGCCGGAGCGGACTACGCCAAGGGATCGAGGTTCGTTCAAGGTGGCGGCAGCGACGACATCACCCGGCTCCGGCGCGTCGGAAACCGGTTGCTCAACCTCGCTGTCAACGCGGTCTTCCGGACTCGCTACACCGACCTTTGCTACGGCTACAACGCCTTCTGGCGGCGGCACCTCGCGGCCTTCAGCCTGCCCGATCCCTACGCCGGTGGCCCCCGGTGGGGCGACGGCTTTGAAGTGGAGACGCTGATCACCGTCCGCAGCGCCGTGGCGGGCCTCGCGGTCGCCGAGGTGCCCAGCCACGAACGGGCCCGAATCAGCGGGGAGAGCAATCTGCGCGTGGTCCGCGACGGACTCCGCGTGCTGGGCACCATCGGACGGGAGTACCTTCGCCGACACCGGATGCGCCGCTCCCAGCGGGGCCGGCCCCCGGTGGCGGTGCTCGCCATCCGGCCGGCGGGGGCCGCCGCTCTCATACCCGCCGATGGCACCTGGGCATCCTGACACCCGGGAGAAGACCGACCCGGCCCCGAGGTGCGGGTTGGCGATCGCCGTTGTCGTCTGCGCGTTCAGCGCCGACCGGCGCCGGATGCTCGAACGCGGCGTTGACGCCGTGCACGCCCAACTGGGCGTCGGTGATCGGCTGATCGTGGTGATCGACCACAACGATGCGCTGCTCCGGGAACTTCGGGTACCGGCGGGCGTCACACTGTTGCCCAACCGCTTTCGCCCTGGCCTGTCCGGAGCGCGTAACACCGGGCTGGCCGCCGCCCGCGGGGATATCGTGGCGTTCGTCGACGACGACGCCACGGTTTGGCCGGGTTGGCTGGACGCGCTGCGCGCACACTATCTCGACCCGGCCGTCGCCGCCGTCGGCGGGTACGCCCTGCCCGTCTGGCCCGCCCGGCGCCCCGGCTGGTTCCCCGAGGAGTTCGACTGGGTCGTCGGGTGCAGCCACCGGGGGCTTCCGACGTCGACCACCGAGGTTCGCAATCTCATCGGATGCAATATGACCTTCCGCCGCTCGGC
>CAYXOM010000431.1:0-4320 GCA_964466565.1 uncultured Mycobacterium sp. | reverse complement strand
CCGCCCTCTGCCGGGTCCTGCAGCATCAGGCAACCGGTCACGCTCGACCACACCAGGGCGCCGACCTGGGCTGGGGTCACCCCGGCGCGGAGGTCTGCGGGGCTGAGCGCCGCCGCGATCGCGTCGATGACGGTCTGCGCCCGCTGACGCAACCGCTCCCGGCCCACGTCGCTGAGTTGGCCGAAGGCCTGGTCGAGGTGATGGGCGACCCGCACCGAGGGGTCGCGTTCGATCAGCCGGCACCACGCGAACGTCGTCTCGATGACGTTCTCGATGCGGGCGTCCGCGACGTCGAGGGCTGAGGTGATCACCTCCAGCGACTTCTGCCAGCCCTGCGCGATGACCGCTGCGGCGACGATCTCCTTGGTGCCGAAGTGGTAGGCGAAAGCGCCCTCGGTGACCCCGGCGCGGTCGATGAGGTCTCCCAGCGCCGTCCGGGAGTAGCCGGGCGCGGTGAACAGTTCGACGGCAGCGTCGATGACCAGTTGTCGCGTTGCTTGCGACCGCCGCTGCGGCCGGAGAGAGAATTGACCCATCGGTCGTTATCGGTGTGGGACCGCCGCAGCCCCGAGCAGTGCGGTCGCCGCCGCCACCGCCGGTTCGACGATCCCGCTCACCGGGGCGCCGTCCTCCACCGTCTGGGCGGTCAGTTCCCGCAGGCCGCCCACCAGGATCACCGCCGCGGTGGGCGACAGCGGCGAGAGCCCGGCGCGGGCGAACCCCGGCCCGGCGGTGAGGTCGACGATCATCTCGGCCAGCCTGCCGAAGCCGCGGCGCAGCACCGGGCGAGCCTGCTCCCCCAGGGCGGGCAGTTCGCGGATCCAGCTCAGCGTGATCGCCGGGCTGTCGTCGATCGTGCGCACGTAGGCGGCGACCGCGGCACGGACCTGGTCGGTCCACGGGGCCTCGGGGTCGACCGCCTCGCGCACCGCCGACACCAGATCCTCGTTGTTGGCCGACAGCAATTCCGCGAAGCACTCCTCCTTGGAGGCGAAGTGGTCGTAGAAGGTGCGCTTGGAGGTCCGCGCGAGCCGCACGATGTCGGCGACGGTGGTGTCGCGGTAGCCGCGCTCCTCGATCGAGGCGGCCAGGCCGTCGAGCAGCCGGCGGCGGAAGTCGGTGACGGTGACGTCGACCGGAGCGGACACCGGTATCCCCCTCGGGGTTGGAGGCCTTGCCAGGGCTGGTACCAGACGGTACCGTACCATTGCCGATGTGCGGCCCACACCGGTCCGCCGAAGGAGTCAGCGTGAGCGAAGCCCCGGCCCTCGAGGTCGCTGAGGGCGGGCCCCTGCTGCCGCCCGCGCCGCGGATACCCCGGGCGCTGGGCGCGCTGGCCTTCGTGGCCGACCGGCGCCGCTCCGTGGACCGGATGGTGCGCCGGACCGGGAGATGCGCGAGCATGCGCCTGCCGCTGTACGGCGACGCGGTTCTGGTCGCCGACCCGGCCCTGGCCAAGCAGGTGTTCACCACCAGCCCCGATGTCCTGCACAACATTCAGCCCAATCTCTCGCGGCTCCTCGGCCGCGGATCGGTGTTCGCCCTCGACGGTGCCGCCCACCGCCGCCGGCGCAAACTGCTGACCCCACCGTTCCACGGCCGCAGCATCGCCGCCTACGAGCGCATCGTGGAGGAGGAGACGCTGCGCGAGATGGCGACCTGGCCCGAGGGCACCGAGTTCGCCACCCTCGAGCCGATGATGCGGATCACCCTCAATGTCATCCTTCGCGCGGTGTTCGGCGCCGACGGCGCCGAGCTGCAGCGGTTGCGGGAGCTGTTGCCCAAGTGGGTCACCCTCGGGTCGCGGCTCGCCGCGATTCCCACCCCGCCGGGACCGATCGGCCGCCGGGGCCCCTGGGGGCGCCTGGCGGCCTACCGGCGCGACTACGAGTCGTTGATCGACGGGCTCGTCGACCGCGCGAACCGCGATCCCGATCTGCAGGAGCGTACCGACATCCTCGCCCTGTTCCTGCGCAGCCGCTACGACGACGGCACGGCGATGACCCGGCAGGAGATCGGCGACGAGTTGCTCACCTTGCTCGCCGCCGGTCACGAGACCACCGCTTCCACCCTGGCCTGGGCCTTCGAGCGGATCTCGCGCCACCCCGAGATCCTTGCGCGGCTGGTCGAGGAGGCCGCCGGCGAGGAGAACACCTATCGGCAGGCCGCCATCACCGAGATCCAGCGGGTACGAACGGTGATCGACTTCGCCGGCCGGCACGTCATGGCTCCGATGTACGAACTCGGACCCTGGCGCATCCCTCAGCATTACTCGATCCTGGTCAGCCTGCTGCAACTGCACCTGAACCCGGAGGAGTTCCCCGACCCGCTGCGTTTCGACCCACAGCGTTTCCTCGACGCCAAGCCCGCCAGCCTCGCCTGGGTACCCTTCGGCGGCGGCACCCGTCGTTGCGTGGGGGCGGCGTTCGCCAATATGGAGATGGACGTCGTGCTGCGAACTGTCCTGCGCTACATGACGATTCAGACCACAGATACTCCCGGTGAGAAGTGGCACAACCGTGGTGTGGCCTTCACCCCGAAGAAAGGGGGCCGGATCGTGGTCCACCATCGGGCGACCCCGGGGACGGCCTGACCCCGTCTGAGCCGCTGTAGACCCACGGTTGGCGGGGCAGCGCGGCCGGGTCGAAACCGGCCAGCAGGTCGTCCAGGCCCGCGCCGGGCCGGCCGAGCGACTCCGCGATCAGGTCCCAGGCGTGCGCGGCGCCGAGGTCGGCGATGCCGACCGCGCCGTCGCGCTTGGCCAGTCGGGCACCCTGCGCGCCCAGGGCCAGCGGAACGTGGGCGTAGTGGGGCGGCTCGTGGCCGAGCAGGCCGGCCAGATAGGCCTGGCGCGGCGTGGAGGCCAGCAGGTCCTCGCCGCGCACCACCTGGTCCACTCCGGCGGCCGCGTCGTCGACCACCACCGCGAGGTTATAGGCCGCCACCCCGTCGCCGCGGCGCAGGACGAAGTCGTCGACCACCCCGGTGTAGGGGCCGTGCAGTACGTCGACCACCTCATAGTGCTCCACCCCGGCCCGCAGGCGCAGCGCCGGCGGCCGGCCCGCAGCCCGCCGCAGTTCCCGGTCCCGCTCACCGAGATTCCGGCAGGTTCCCGGGTAGGCGCCCTCGGGGGCATGGGGTGCGCGCGGCGCGGTCAGGATCTCCCGCCGGCTGCAGTAACACTCGTAGACCAGACCGCGTCCGCGGAGTTCGTCGATCACCGCGGCGAACCGCTGCGGGTGGTCCGACTGCCGCTGCGGCGGCTCGTCGGCGGTGATCCCGATCGCGGCCAGATCGGCCAGCTGGCGGTCGGCGACGTCGTCACGACTGCGGTCGTCGAGGTCCTCGATGCGGATCAGGAACCGCCTGCCGGTGGACCGGGCGAACAGCCACGCCAGCACCGCGGTGCGCAGGTTGCCCAGGTGGAGGTCGGCGGACGGACTCGGCGCGAACCGGCCCGCACTGGGGGGTGGGCGCGTCACGAGCGCACACTAGAGGAGTGGACCTGCCCGTGATGCCGCCGGTGGCGCCGATGCTCGCCAGGGCGGCGGCCCACGTGCCGCAGGGTGATGTGCCGTGGTCCTACGAGCCGAAGTGGGACGGCTTCCGGGCGTTGGTGTTCCGTGACGGCGCCGAGGTGATGCTGCAGTCGCGCACCGGCCGCGATCTCGGCCGGTACTTTCCCGAACTGCTCGACGCCCTGCGCGCCGAGACGGCGCAGCGCTGCGTGCTCGACGGCGAGGTGGTGGTGCCGCGGGAGACCGGCGGACGGACCCGGCTGGACTGGGACGCCCTGTCGGGCCGGATCCACCCCGCCGCCAGCCGGGTGGCGCTGCTCGCCGAGCAGATGCCCGCGCACTTCGTCGGCTTCGACGCCTTGGCGCTGGACGGCCGATCGCTGCTGGCCGAGCCGTTTCGGCGGCGCAGACAGGCACTGGCCGAGGCGGTGACCGCCCGAGGTCTCTGTCACGTCACCCGGACCACCGACGACGACGGCCGGGCACGAGAATGGCTGCAGCTCTTCGAGGGGGCCGGATTGGACGGGGTGATCGCCAAACGCGTTGATGGACAGTATCTTCCCGGCAAGCGTGACATGATCAAGGTCAAGCACTCCCGGGACGCCGACTGCGTGGCGATCGGGTACCGGCCGCATTCCAGCGGCCGCGGTGTCGGTTCGGTCCTCCTCGGTCTGTACGACGACAGCGGCGAGTTGCAGATGATCGGCGGGGCGGCGTCCTTCTCGGCATCCAGGCGGATGGAGCTTCAGGCCGAACTCGAGCCCCTGCGCGCCGGCGCCGAACTGCCGGGCGCGCCGAGCCG
>CAYXOM010000430.1:0-3833 GCA_964466565.1 uncultured Mycobacterium sp. | reverse complement strand
GCCCGCGACCGCGGCTGCACCGCCCCCGGCTACCTCAGCGAAGTCCGCCACATCACAGACTGGGCCCACGGCGGCACCACCAACATCGACAACCTCACCTTCGCCTGCCGCCCACACCACCGCCTCCTCGCACCCGGCGGCTGGACCACCCGAAAACTCCCCACCGGCCAGACCCAATGGATCCCACCCCCACACCTACCAATCCCCGCCACCACCAACACCTACCACCACCCCGAACACATGCTGCCCGACCGGTGACGGGTTCAGACCGGGCGGATCTCCAGACCTATGGTGCGCTTGGCGCCGCCGCGCAACTTGGAGAAGAAGTTGAAGACCCGACCGACGATGCCGTACCGCTCGTTGATCGCCTGGTAGACCCGTTCGGTCTCGGACTCGTCGAGCACGGTGGCCA
This sequence comes from uncultured Mycobacterium sp., assembly GCA_964466565.1. GTDB lineage: Bacteria > Actinomycetota > Actinomycetes > Mycobacteriales > Mycobacteriaceae > Mycobacterium. The sequence continues at coordinate 3,421 of CAYXOM010000430.1, read as the reverse complement.
CCGCCTCGACCGGTTCGCTCTTGACCTTGCCGCGCACGTCGCAGATCGCCAGGGTGACGCGCGGGGTGTTGCGGATCCGCTTGACTTTCCACGCATTCTTCTCAGTGATCACCACGGCGCGGTCGCCGTCGCGGGCGATCCAGATCGGGGTCGGCTTGGGCCGGCCGTCCTTGGTGAACGTGGTCAGCAGGACGTACTGGGCTTTGGACACCTCGTCGAAAGTGACTGCCATGCCGCACACCCTAACGGGACTCCAGGTCCCCTTCGGCCTCCAGCAGCACCTGGCGCAACCCCGCGAGGGTGCCGGGGTCGGGCTCGCGCCACATCCCGCGGCCCACCGCCTCCAGCAGCCGCTCGGACATCGAGTGCAGCGCCCACGGGTTGGACTCGCCGAGGAACTTCCGGTTCTCCGCGTCCAACACATAGGACTCCGTGAGCTGCTCGTACATCCAGTCCGCCATCACCCCGGCGGTGGCGTCGTAGCCGAACAGGTAATCCACCGTGGCCGCCATCTCGAAAGCCCCCTTGTACCCGTGCCGGCGCATCGCCGACATCCACCGCGGGTTGACCACCCGGGACCGGAACACCCGGGCGGTCTCCTCGGCCAGGGTGCGGGTGCGCACCGCATCGGGGCGCGTGTTGTCGCCGATGTAGGCGGCCGGGGCACGGCCGGTCAGCGCCCGCACGGTGGCGACCATCCCGCCGTGGTACTGGAAGTAGTCGTCGGAGTCGGCGATGTCGTGCTCGCGGGAATCGGTGTTCTTCGCCGCCACCGCGATCCGGCGGTACTGGGCAGCCATGTCCTGGGCGGCCGCGCACCCGTCGAGACCGCGGCCGTAGGCGAACCCGCCCCAGGCCGTGTAGACCTCGGCCAGGTCGGCGTCGTCGCGCCAGTTGCGGCTGTCGATCAAGGCCAGCAGCCCCGCGCCGTAGGTGCCCGGCTTGGACCCGAAGATCCGGGTGGTGGCGCGGCGCAGGTCGGCGTGCTCGGCGAGATCCGCGCGGACGTGGGCGCGCACGAAGTTCTGCTCGGCCGGCTCGTCGAGCGCGGCGACCAGGCCCACCGCGTCGTCGAGCATCGTCACCACGTGCGGGAAGGCGTCCCGGAAGAAACCCGAGATCCGCACCGTGACGTCGATGCGGGGCCGACCCAACTCGGCCAGGCCGATCACCTCCAGGTCCACCACCCGCCGTGACGCGTCGTCCCACACCGGCCGGACCCCCAGTAGCGCCAGCACCTCGGCGATGTCGTCGCCGGAGGTCCGCATCGCCGAGGTACCCCACGCCGACAGCCCCACCGACCGCGGCCAGTCCCCGTAATCCTGCCGGTACCGCGCCAGCAACGACTCGGCCATCGCCTGACCGGTCTCCCAGGCCAGCCGCGAGGGCATCGCCTTGGGATCCACCGAGTAGAAGTTGCGGCCCGTCGGCAGCACGTTGACCAGCCCCCGCAGCGGCGACCCGGACGGCCCGGCAGCGATGTAGCGCCCGTCCAGCGCGCGCAGCACCGCGTCGATCTCCCCGGCGGTCGCGGCCAGCCTGGGCACCACCTCGGTCGCGGCGAACCGCAGGATCGCGGCCAGCGCCGGGTCGGCGGTCAGCGAGTCCACCGCCTCGGCCCGCCAGCCGGCGTCCTGCAGCCCCGCCAGCAACCCGCGGGCCCGGCCCTCGGCGGCGTCGACCTCGGCCCGGGCATCGCTGCCGTCCTCGGCCAGGCCGAGCGCCTGGCGTAGGCCGGGCAGGTGCACCTCCCCGCCGAACAACTGCCGCGCCCGCAGGATCGACAGCACCATGTCCAGTTCGGCCTCGCCCCGCGGGGCGGCGGCCAGCACGTGCAGACCGTCCCGGATCTGCACATCCTTGATCTCGCACAGCCAGCCGTCCACACCCATCAGCATGTCGTCGAAGTGCTCGTCGGCGGGCGGGCCGGACTGCCCGGCCAGGCCGAGGTCGTGGTCGAGCCGTGCGGCCCGCATCAGTGTCCAGATCTGCTGGCGGATCGCCGGCAGTTTGGCGGGGTCCAGCGCGGCGATGTTGGCGTGCTCGTCGAGCAGTTGCTCCAGACGCGCGATGTCGCCGTAGGTCTCGGCCCGGGCCATCGGCGGGATCAGGTGGTCCACCAGCACGGCGTGCGCGCGGCGTTTGGCCTGAGTGCCCTCGCCGGGATCGTTGACCAGGAACGGGTAGACCAGCGGCAGGTCGCCCAGCGCGGCGTCGGGGCCGCAGGTCGACGACAGCCCAACGGTCTTGCCGGGCAGCCACTCCAGGTTGCCGTGCTTGCCCAGGTGGATCACCGCGTGCGCGCCGAAGCCGAAGCGCAGCCAGAAGTAGGTCGCCAGGTAGTGGTGGCTGGGCGGCAGGTCCGGGTCGTGGTAGATCGCCACCGGGTTCTCGCCGAACCCGCGCGGCGGCTGCACCAGGATGACGAGATTCTCCGACTGCATCGCCGCCACCACGATCTCGCCGTCGGGATCGCGGCTGCGGTCGACGAACAACTCTCCCGGCGGCGGGCCCCAGTGCCGTTGCACCGCTCCGGCGAGGTCGGGCGGCAGGGTGGCGAACCACTCCCGGTACCGCGCGGCGGGGATCCGCAGCGGGTTGCCGGCCAGCTGCCCGTCGGTCAGCCAATCCGGGTCCTGGCCGCCCCGTTCGATCAGCGCGTGCATCAACGCGTCTCCGTCGGAGGCCTCCAGACCCGGAACCTCCCCGATCCGGTATCCGTTGTCGCGCAACGCCGTCAGCAGTGCCAGGGCGCTGGCCGGCGTGTCCAGACCGACGGCGTTGCCGATCCGCGCATGCTTGGTCGGGTACGCCGAGAAGACCAGCGCCAGACGCTTGTCGGCCGGGGCCACCCGGCGCAGCCGGGCGTGGCTGACCGCCAGGCCGGCCACCCGCGCGCAGCGTTCGGGGTCGGCGACGTAGGAGATCAGGCCGTCAGAGTCGATCTCCTTAAACGAGAAGGGGACGGTGATGATCCGGCCGTCGAACTCCGGCACGGCCACCTGGGTGGCCACGTCGAGCGGGCTCAGGCCGTCGTCACTGCCGGCCCACCGGGCCCGCGAGCCGGTCAGGCACAGGCCCTGCAGGATCGGGACGTCGAGCGCGGCCAGGTGCGCGACGTCCCAGCCGTCGTCGTCGCCGCCGGCCGCCGCGTCGGCCGGGCGCGCCCCGCCGGCGGCCAGCACGGTGACCACCATCGCGTCCGCACAGCCGAGCAGGTCGAGCAGGTCGGGTTCGGCGGTGCGCAGCGACGTGCAGTACACCGGCAGCGGCCGGCCGCCGGCAGCCTCGATCGCCTCGCACAGCGCCTCGACGTAGCCGGTGTTGCCGGCCAGCTGCTGGGCGCGGTAGTACAGCACCGCGACGACCGGACCGTCCCCGCCGCCCGACCCGCCCGCGCGTTCCAGCACCCCCCCCGACG
>CAYXOM010000429.1:0-5250 GCA_964466565.1 uncultured Mycobacterium sp. | reverse complement strand
TAGCCGACCGGGGGCGGCAGCGCCGCCGGATAGGCCTGCGGGTAGGCGCGCGGATCGCCGGGCGGCGGCGGCGGGGGGTAGGGCCCGGCCATCGGGGTTCTCCTGGTCAGGGGGGATCGAACGTCGGTCGGCGCCGGGCCATATAGTCGACGTTCGGCTCCGGTACGCAGGCTAGCGCACCGGCCGCGGGCCGTTACCGACCACGGAAGAGGCGGACGAGCGAGTGACCATCGCGGTGACCGGATCCATTGCCACCGACCATCTGATGCGCTTTCCGGGGCGGTTCTCCGAACAGCTCCTGCCCGAGCACCTGCAGAAGGTGTCGCTGAGCTTCCTGGTCGACGACCTGGTGGTGCACCGCGGCGGCGTCGCGGGCAACATGGCCTACGCGATCGGGGTGCTCGGTGGGCGGCCGCTGCTGATCGGCGCCGCGGGGGTGGACTTCACCGACTACCGGGAGTGGCTGGAGGCGGCGGGGGTGGACTGCGGCCACGTGCTGATCTCCGACACGGTGCACACCGCGAGGTTCGTCTGCACCACCGACCAGGACATGGCGCAACTCGCCTCGTTCTACCCGGGGGCGATGTCGCAGGCACGCAACATCCGGCTCGCCGACGTCGTCGCGGCGGCCGGGCGACCCGATCTTGTCGTCGTGGGGGCCAACGACCCCGACGCGATGTTCGCCCACACCGACGAATGCCGCACCCTGGGGCTGGCCTTCGCCGCCGACCCGTCCCAGCAGCTGGCCCGCCTCGACGGGCCGGAGATCCGCCGCCTGGTCGACGGTGCCGACTACCTGTTCAGCAACGACTACGAATGGGACCTCATGCTGTCCAAGACCGGCTGGACCGACGCCGACGTGCGCGGGCAGGTCGGCATGCGGGTCACCACGCTGGGCGCCGACGGGGTGGACATCGTCGGCGCCGACGGCACCGCGATCCACGTCGGGGTGGTCCCGGAGACCGCGCGGGTGGACCCGACCGGGGTCGGGGACGCCTTCCGGGCCGGGTTCCTCACCGGCCGCGGCGTCGGGCTCGGCCTGGAGCGCTCGGCGCAACTGGGCTCCCTGGTCGCGGTGCTGGTGCTGGAGACCACCGGCACCCAGGAGTGGACCTGGGACCGCGCGGCCGCCCTCGCCCGCCTGGCCGAGGCCTATGGCGCCGAGGCGGCCGGCGAGATCGCGGCGGCGCTGAGTCAGAGCTGAACCGGGTACTGCGGCTCGCTGATCCGGGGCACCACGCCGCCCTCCACGAAGATCGCATGCCAGAGCAGCAGGATCAGCACCGTCCACAGCCGGCGGCTGTGGTCCAGCGGGCCGGTGCGGTGCGCGTCGAGCATCGAGCGCACCACGGGCAGGTCCACCAGGTGACCGGCCTGCGAGTCGTCGATCAGCTGGTAGGCCCACTCCATCAACTCGCCGGCCCGCAGCCAGTGCCGGATCGGCACCGGGAAACCCAGCTTGGCCCGGTTGAGCACGTGCGCCGGGACGATCGGCTCCAGCGCCCGGCGCAGGGCGTACTTGGTGGTGGTGCGGGTGATCTTCTCCTCGAGGGGCAGCCGGGAGGCGACCGCGAAGACCTCCGGGTCCAGGAAGGGCACCCGCAGTTCCAGCGAATTCGCCATCGTCATCTTGTCGGCCTTCACCAGGATGTCGCCGCGCAGCCAGGTGAACAGGTCCAGGTGCTGCATCCGGGCCACCGGATCCCAGCCGGCGGACTCGGCGTAGATCGGCGCGGTGACGTCGGTGTGGGTCCGGGCCGGGTCGAAACCGGGCAGCACCGCGCGCAACTGGGCGTCGGAGAAACTCCGGGCGTTGCCGTAATAGCGCTGCTCCAGCGACAACGAGCCCCGGTGCAGCAGGCTCTTGCCGCGCATGCCCTCGGGCAGCGGGCGCGCGGCCCGGCCCAGCGTCCGGCGCACCGGCTGGGGCAGGTAGTCGAAGCCGCGCAGGGACAGCGGCTCGCGATAGATCGTGTAGCCGCCGAACAGCTCGTCGGCGCCCTCGCCGGACAGCACGACCTTGACGTGTTTGCGGGCCTCGCGGGCGATGAAGAACAACGGCACCAGCGCCGGGTCGGCGACCGGTTCGTCGAGGTACCAGACGATCTCGGGCAGCGCGGCGACGAACTCCGACTGGGTGACCACCTTGGCGACATGGCGGGCACCGATCGCCTCGGCGGAGGCCGCGGCGACGTCGACCTCCGAGAAGCCCTCCCGCTCGAAACCGGTGGTGAAGGTAATCAGTCGCGGGTTGTGCCGGATGGCCAGGGCGGCGATGGCGGTGGAGTCGATGCCGCCGGACAGGAATGCGCCGACGGTGACGTCGGCGCGCATGTGCTTGGCCACCGAGTCCTCCAGGACGGCGGTGATCTCGTCGTAGCGGGCTTGTTCGCCGCCCCGGCGGAACGCCACGGCGGCGAATCGGGGGCGGAAGTAGCGGGTCACCTCGGGCGCGGCGCCGGGCCGGATGACGGCGTGACAACCGGACTCCCGCCGCCGTATCCCGCGGTGCAGGGTCTCGGGTTCGGGGACGTACTGCAGGACGGTGTAGTGCTGGACGGCGCGGGTGTCGATGCCGGTGTCCAGACCCAGCAGGCCGGCGAGGTCGAGCAGGCACTTCTTCTCGCTGCCCACCGCCGTGCCGCCCGGGCCGGTGGCCATGAACAGCGGCTTGATGCCGAAGGGGTCCCGGGCGCAGAACAGCTCGCCGGCGACGGTGTCCCACAGCGCGAAGGCGAACATGCCCCGCAACCGGCCCAGCGCGCCCGCGCCCCAGTAGTGGTACGCGGCCGCGATCGTCTCGCCGTCGCCGTCGGTGGCGAACCGGGCCCCGTGCCGGTCGGCCAGTTCGCGCCGCAGTTCGAGGTAGTTGTAGATCTCCCCGTTGAAGACCAGGACGTAGCGGTCCGGCGCGCCGGGCGGGCCCCAGCGCAGCGGCTGGTGGGAGTGGGCGATGTCGATGATCGACAGCCGGTTGAACCCGAGCACGGCGCGGCCGTCGTGCCAGGTGCCCGGCTCGTCGGGGCCGCGGTGGCGCATCAGGTGCGAGGCGCCGGAGACCGCCTCGACGGCGTCGTCGCCGACGGCGCCGGCACCGGCTCCGACCAGCGCCAGCAGTCCGCACACCCGGCCTAGTATGCCGCAACCCCGCAGGCCGGCCGAACCCGCCGGACAGCGAATCGCCAGGTGTGTCGACCTGCTGTTCCCGGGTGGTCTACGCTGCGTAGTATTCGGGTCGCAGGAGGCGTCGGGTCACAGGAGGCGTCGTGACACAGGAGGCGTCGGTGACGGAGCAGGCAGACGGCAGCGTGACCACCTCCCGGCGTCGGTTGCGGGCGGTCGGCGTGGCCGCCGTGCTGGGCCTGGTCGCGCTGACGCTGACCGGATGCGGCTGGCGTGAGGTGTTCGGCCTCGGCTGGCCCGAGGGCATCACTCCGGAGGCGCAGGCCAACCGCCACCTGTGGCTCGGTTCGGTGATCGCCGCGCTCATCGTCGGGGTGATCGTCTACGGACTGATGTTCTGGACGGCGGCGTTCCACCGCAAGAAGAAGGGCGACACCGAGCTGCCCCGCCAGTTCGGCTACAACATGCCGCTGGAACTGGTGCTGACGGTCGTTCCGTTCCTGATCATCTCGGTGCTGTTCTACTTCACCGTGGTCACCCAGGAGAAGATGCTCAACGAAGAGCCCAACCCCGAGGTCGTGGTGGACGTCACCGCCTTCCAGTGGAACTGGAAGTTCGGGTACCAGAAGGTCAACTACGCCGACGGCAGCTTCAACTACGACGGCGCCGACCCTGCCCGCAAGGCCGCGGTGAGCTCCAAGCCCGAGGGCGTGGACTCCCACGGCACCGAGAAGGTCGGCGCGGTGCGCGGGATGAACCCCGAGGACCGCTCCTACCTGAACTTCAACAAGGTCGAAACCGTCGGCACCAGCGACGAGATCCCGATCCTGGTGCTGCCCGTCGGCAAGCGCATCGAGTTCGAACAGGCCTCCGCCGACGTCATCCACTCCTTCTGGGTGCCGGAATTCCTCTTCAAGCGCGACGTGTTCCCGGATCCCAAGTCGAACCATTCCGACAACACCTGGCAGATCTCCCAGATCAACAAGACCGGGGCGTTCGTGGGCCGCTGCGCGGAGATGTGCGGCACCTACCACGCGATGATGAACTTCGAGATCCGGGTGGTGGAGGCCGACGCCTTCCAGACCTACCTGCAGCAGCGGATCGACGGCAAGACCAACGCCGAGGCGCTGCTGGCGATCGGCGAGGAACCCCTGGCGACCAGCACCAAGCCGTTCGACACCCGTCGCGGCGAGCGGGTCATCCCGAAGGGCGAACTGACCTCGCAGGCGAGCAAGTAGGAGAGTCCGGATGCGTATCGAAGCCAGGCTGTTCGAGATCCTCACCGGGTTCTTCCTGCTCACCGGCATCGTCTACGGGGCATTGACCGCCGTGTTCGCGCGCGGCGGGCTGGAGTGGGCGGGCACCACCGCGCTGATTCTCACCGCCGGCCTCGCCCTGATCATCGGGACTTTCTTCCGGTTCATCGCCCGCCGTCTTGACACCCGGCCCGAGGACTACGCCGACGCCGAGATCGCCGACGGCGCGGGAGAGCTGGGCTTCTTCCCCCCGCACAGCTGGTGGCCGATCCTTGTCGCTCTGTCATTCTCGGTCGCGGCGGTCGGCGCTGCGCTGTGGCTGCCGTGGCTGATCTTTGCCGGAGTGGTCTTCGTGCTTGCCGCGGTGTGCGGCATGGTCTTCGAGTACTACGTCGGGCCAGAGAAGCACTGATCGAGCGTGTCTTGCGGACGTGGTCCGCGCCGGGTGTGGGTAGTGTTCTTCGGCAGGTGAGAGCGCGAGCCGAAAGAGGACAGCCAGGATGAGCGGGCCGAATCCGCCGGGGGACGAGCCGGCCCGGGAGCCGGTCGCCGAGGAGCTCACCGACACCGGTTTCGCACGCGCCTACTCCGCGCCGGAGTCCGAGCAGTACGCCATCGCCCCGTACGTGGCGGCCGAACCCGGACTCTACGACTACGACGCCTATGTACCCGGCTCATATGCAGCCGAGGCGGCGGCCGAACTGCCCCCGCCGAGATGGCCCTGGGTGGTCGGGGTGACCGCGATCATCGCCGCGATCGCCCTGGTCGCGTCGGTCTCGCTGCTGGTAACCCGGACAGACTCAGCCGAGCGTGCGACGCCCGCCACCACCACCCCTCCCGCGCCGCCACCGGTGCAGGACGAGATCATCCC
>CAYXOM010000428.1:0-3829 GCA_964466565.1 uncultured Mycobacterium sp. | reverse complement strand
GGTTCCGCTGGGGTTGGCCCACCCCAGGCCCATCTCCTGCAGCGGAGCGGCCTCCGGCTCAGGACCGATGAGGTCGGGGTTGGCGTTGCCGTGGCACTTTCCGAAGGTGTGGCCGCCGACGATCAGGGCCGCGGTCTCGACGTCGTTCATCGCCATCCGGGCGAAGGTCTCACGGATGTCGATGGCCGCGGCCACCGGATCCGGCTTGCCCTCTGGGCCCTCGGGGTTGACGTAGATCAGCCCCATGTGGGTGGCCCCGAGCGGGTTCTCCAGTTTGGTGCGGTCGCTGCCGGAGTAGCGGTCCTGGGATCCCAGCCACTCGCTCTCCGCGCCCCAGTAGATGTCCTCCTCGGGCTCCCAGTAATCCGGGCGGCCGAACGCGAAACCGGCGGTCGTGAAACCCATGGTCTCCATCGCGCGGTTACCGGCGAAGATGATCAGATCCGACCAGGACAGCTGCTTGCCGTACTTCTTCTTGACCGGCCACAGCAGCCGCCGCGCCTTGTCCAGGCTGGCGTTGTCCGGCCAGCTGTTCAGCGGGGCGAACCGCTGCATGCCCCGTCCGCCGCCGCCGCGACCGTCCTGGACGCGGTAGGTGCCGGCGGCGTGCCAGGTCATCCGGAGGAAGAACGGCCCGTAGTGCCCGAAGTCGGCCGGCCACCAGTCCTGCGAATCGGTCATCAGGGCATCGACGTCGCGAGTCAGGGCGTCGACGTCGAGACCCTTGACCGCCTCCCGGTAGTCGTAGTCGGGACCCATCGGGTCGATGACGTCCGGATTCCTCTGCAGGATCTTGAGATTGACGGCGTTCGGCCACCAATCACGGTTGCTGCCGCCCTCAACGGGGGGCTTGATCTGCATCGGGCATCCGCTCGAGGTTTCCTCAGGCACGTGCATTCCTTCCAGATTCGCGGGTGGGTGTTGCGGTGATCACGACGGTGGTCTCGAGGCCGGTCCCGGGGCCGGTTCCGAGTCGCGGGTGGTCGCACAGGCGGGGCATCGCCCCCAGTAGATCACCTCGGCTTCGTCGAGGACGAAGCCGAGGTCCTCGGCGGGAGTGAGGCAGGGGGTCTCGCCGAGCGCGCAGTCGATGTCGGCGATCGTCCCGCAGGTCCGGCACACCACGTGGTGGTGATTGTCGCCGACCCGGGTCTCGTAGCGCGCGACCGAACCCGAGGGCTGGATGCGGCGGATCAGGCCGGCGGCGGTGAGTGCGGCCAGGACGTCGTAGACGGCCTGGCGGGACACCTCGGGGAGTTCGGCCCGCACGGCGCCGAAGAGGCTGTCGGTGTCGGCGTGCGGGTGGGCCTGCACCGCATCGAGGACGGCTACCCGGGGCCGGGTGACGCGCAGCCCGCCGGCGCGCAGCTGCGTCGTCGCGTCGATTTCGCCGGACATGCCGACATCCTCACGTCTTTTCTGGAATTAGTCAAGATCTTGCGGTGGGTAGGCTATGGCGTTGTGCCTTTTCACACGGTCGCCCTGGAAATGGTGCCGCCCAACGCCGACCGCAGCGCGCAGGAGCGACTCGAGGAGGCGCGCAAGGTGATGCGCCTGTCGGCGCAGACCGGTGTGCGGATCGGGCACGTGATGATCCCGGGGATGATCGCCGAGGACGCCGGGCGGCCGGTGCCGATGAAGCCCAAAGTCGACGTACTCGACTATTGGCGGCTGATCTCCCCGGAGATGCCGGGGGTGCGCGGCCTGTGCACCCAGGTCACCTCGTTCTCCGACGAGCCCGCGCTGCGCCGGCGGCTGACCGATCTGAGCGATGCCGGCGTGGCGGGGGTGGCCTTCGTCGGGGTGCCGCGCACGATGCACGACGGTGAGGGCAGCGGGGTGCCGCCGACCGACGCCCTGGAAATCTACCGCGACCTGGTCCCCAACCGCGGAGTGGTGCTGATCCCGACCCGTGCCGAGGAGGCGGGCCGGTTCGGCGTCAAATGCGACCGGGGCGCGACCTACGCGCTGACCCAGCTGCTCTACTCACAGGCGATCGTGGAGTTCCTGGGCGACTTCGCCCGGCGCAGCGCACACCGGCCGGAGATTCTGCTGTCCTTCGGTTTCGTGCCGAAGCTGGAATCCCGGGTGGGTCTGATCAACTGGCTGATTCAGGATCCGGGAAACGCCACGGTGGCCGCCGAACAGGAGTTCGTGCGGACACTGGCCGCCGGTGAGCCCTCCGACAAGCGGAGGATGACCGTCGACCTCTACAAGCGCGTCGTCGACGGAGTGGCGGATCTGGGCTTCCCGCTGAGCGTCCACCTCGAGGCCACCTACGGGGTCTCCGAACCGGCCTTCGAGACCTTCGCCGAGATGCTCGACTACTGGGCCCCGTCCGCCCCCGCCGCCGGGTGAAGACCTGGGTCGACTTCGACCGGGCACCGGTGTTCGCGCTTCCGCTCACCGACGAGGTCGACGGTCGGGACCGAGTCGAGGGCATCCTCGTCGAGGGTCCGCAGGGATGGGGGGAGTTCGCCGCGCCGCCCGATCTCGACGACCGGCGCGCGGCGCGCTGGCTGACCGCGGCCGTCGAGGCCGGCACGGTCGGCTGGCCCGATCCGGTGCGTGGCCGGGTGCCGGTCGCGGTCGTCGTGCCCGCCGTCGCGCCAGAGCGGGCCGGGGCAGTCGTCGCGGCGTCGGGCTGCCGCACCGCCGCCGTCACCGTCGCGCGGCCGGGAACCCTGCCGGCCGACGACATCGCCCGCCTGGCCGCGGTGCGGGAGGCCCTCGGACCGGCAGGGGAGATCTACTGCGACGCCGACGGCCACTGGGACGTCGAGACCGCCGTCGCGGTGATCCCGCAGTTGGATCGCGCGGCCGGCGGCCTGCGGTTCGTCGAACAGCCCTGCGCCACGCTCGGCGAGATCGCCGTGGTGAGAAGGGCGTTGGACATCCCGGTGGCGGTCGACCAGTGTCTGCGTGACGCCGAGGCCCCCACGGCGGTCGACCTGCGGGAGGCGGCCGACATCGCGGTGCTGACCGTCGCGGCGCTGGGCGGGGTGCGCCGCGCGTTGCGGGTCGCCGAGACCTGTGGCCTGCCGTGTGTGGTCGCCGCCACGCCGGAGAGCAGCGTCGGCCTGGCCGGCGGAGTGGCGCTGGCCGGAGTACTGCCCGACGCGGGACTGGCCCACGCGCTGGGGATCGCGGACCTACTGGCCGCTGATGTGGTGAGCCCGGGGCGCCGACTGCTGCCCGTCGACGGCCACCTGCCGGTCGCTCCGATGCCCGCGGGACCCGACCCGGCCGGGCTGGAGCGCCACCGCGTCACCGATCCGGAGACGGTGCAATGGTGGCGGGCTCGGGTCGCGGCGGTTCAGCGCCTGCTGTGAATCCGGCGCCGGGGCGAAGTTTGGCCCGCAGCCCGGCCTGGTGCGACTATGGGACGTCAACTTCGTGCAGGAAGGCACCGGGGCTCACACGATGCAAAACAACACCACCCTCAACGGCGCCGACCTCGAGGCGGCGGAACCGGGTTTTCGGATCGACCCGGTGCTGGCGCGCAGCTGGCTGCTGGTCAACGGCTCGCAGTACGACCGGTTCGCCCCGGCCGCCCACTCCCGCGCCGACATCGTCGTCCTCGACATCGAGGACGCGGTGGCCCCCAAGGGCAAGGAGTCCGCTCGCGAGAACGTCAGGCGCTGGCTGGACGCCGGCAACTCCGACTGGGTGCGCGTCAACGGGTTCGGCACCCAGTTCTGGGCCGACGACCTGGCGATGCTGTCGCGGGCCTCGGTGGGCGGGGTGATGCTGGCGATGGTGGAATCGGTCGACCACGTCACCGAGACCGCTCGACTGCTGCCCGACGTGCCGATCGTGGCATTGGTGG
>CAYXOM010000427.1:0-11035 GCA_964466565.1 uncultured Mycobacterium sp. | reverse complement strand
ACGGGAGGCCGCCGCCCGCCTGCGCCTGGACCTCATCGAGTGGGCGCGGCTGCTGGGGGGGCCGGGCTGGCTGATTCCGGTGGCCGCTGCCGCGGCCGGTGCCACGCTGGCGGCGCTGGTGGTGCGCTGGGAGCCGCTGAGCAACGGCAGCGGCATCCAGCACGTGGAGGCGGTTTACCGGGGGGAGGACCCGCCGCCGCGGATCCGGCTGCTGCCGGCGAAGTTCGCCGGCGGCCTGCTGGCCATCGGGTCGGGCCTGGTGCTGGGCCGGGAGGGCCCCACCGTGCACATGGGCGCGGCGATCGGGGCGCAGGCGGCGCGCAGCGCGCGACTGCCCGACGCCGAGGTCCGGATGATGCAGACCGCCCTGGGCGGGGCGGGCCTGGCGGTGGCGTTCAACGCCCCGATCGGCGGAACGCTGTTCACCCTGGAGGAGGTCACCCGCTCGTTCCGCGTCACGACCGTGCTGGCCACGGTCTTCGCCGCGTCGACTGCCGTGGGATGCGCCCGACTGATCCTCGGCGACCACCCGGAGTTCACCCTGGCCCGCATCGATGAACCCGAACTGGTGTGGCTGCCGCTGTTCGCGGTGTTCGGCATCCTGACCGGGGTGATCGGCGCCGGCTACAACCGGCTGGTGCTGTGGTTCCTCGACCGGGTCACCGCGGTGCGCGCGGTGCCGGCGGTGGCCAAGGCGACGATCATCGGCGCGATCATCGGCCTGGTGATGGTCGTCTACCCGCGGGCGGTCGGCGGCGGCGAACCGCTGACCCAGATGCTGCTCGGCGGGCAGCAGTTCGCGTTCGCGGTGATCGTCGGCTACCTGCTGGTGCGACTGGTCGCCGGGCCGCTGTCCTACTCCGCGCCGGTGGTGGGCGGATTGTTCGCCCCGATGCTGGCGGTCGGCGCGCTGTGGGGGGTGTTCTACGTCGGGGTGTTCGACATGCTCTGGCCCGGCGACGCCGCCGCGTTGGCGGTCCCGATGGCGACCGTGGGCATGGCCTGCTTTTTCGGGGCGACCGTCCGCGCGCCGGTGACCGGCATGGTCCTGGTCATCGAGATGACCGCCTCCACCGCGGTGATCGTGCCGATGCTGGCTGCGACCGCCGCCGCGGTGCTGACGGCCCACCTGGTGGGCTCCCCACCGATCTACGACAGCCTGCGCGCGCGCAACCTGTCGAAGAGCTGATTACCGGCCGCGGCCCGGCTGTACCGTCGGGGCCGGCTTGGCCTTGGTGGTGGGCTCGAACTTGCCGCCCTTCTTGGGGTCGAAACCCTTCTTGGCTTCAGCCATCTCCGTGCACCTTTCGTCGTCGTCAGTCCGAATATACGCCGCGATGCGCTGCCGGGGGAGCGAGCCGAACTGAACAGTGGGGAAACAGCCGCGCCCTGCTCGCCGGGGACTGGTAGACAACGTAGCGAGCGAGCGCTTCGGGGATCACAGGGCCATCGGCGAGGAGAACACCTTGGCAGCGGTGACTTTCGAGGGCCCACCCCGCGTCTACCAGGGCGCCGAGCGGCCCGCCGTCGACAACCTCAACCTCGACATCCCCGACGGGGAGTTCCTGGTGCTGGTCGGCCCCTCGGGCTGTGGGAAGTCCACCTCGCTGCGCATGCTGGCCGGTCTCGAGGAGGTCAACGGCGGCCGGATCCTGATCGGCGACAAAGACGTCACCACCACCGCGGCCAAGGACCGCGACATCGCGATGGTGTTCCAGAACTACGCGCTCTACCCGCACATGACGGTCGGGGCGAACATGGAGTTCGCCCTCAAGATCGCCGGAGTTCCCAAGGACGAGCGCGCCCGCCGGGTGGCCGACGCCGCCGCCCTGCTCGACCTCACGCCGTACCTCGACCGCAAGCCGCGCGCGCTGTCCGGCGGCCAGCGCCAGCGGGTGGCGATGGGCCGGGCGATCGTCCGCCAGCCCCAGGTGTTCCTGATGGACGAGCCACTGAGCAACCTCGACGCCAAGTTGCGAGTGCAGACCCGCACCCAGATCGCCTCGCTGCAGCGCCGACTGGGGGTGACGACGGTCTACGTCACCCACGACCAGACCGAGGCGCTGACGATGGGCGACCGCATCGCCGTCCTGAAAGACGGCCTGCTCCAGCAGGTCGGCACGCCGCGCGAACTCTACGAGGAGCCGACGAACGTGTTCGTCGCCGGGTTCATCGGGTCACCGTCGATGAACATCCTGCCCACCGAACTGGCCGGCGGCACCGTCCGGTTCGGCACCGCGGCCATCCCGGCCGGCGCGCCCGCGCCCGGCGGCGAGGTGCTGCTCGGGGTCCGGCCCGAAGACCTGGTGCTGACCGGGCCGGGCGAGGAGGGCCTGGCCATGGAGGTCGACCTGGCCGAGGAACTCGGCGCCGACGCCTACCTGTACGGCCACTGCGAGCACGGCGGACAGCGCTTCGACATGGTGGCCCGGGTCGACGGACGACGCCACCCGCTGCCCGGCGAGGTGGTGACCCTGGCGCCCAAGGTCGACCATCTGCATCTGTTCGACTCCGCCACCGGCCGGCGTCTGCCGGTGACCGCGAGGCAGCCGGTCTGATGAGCACGCTGGAGGAGGCGGTCGCGCCGGCCGACACCGTGGCCACTGTGCCTTCTCCGTCGGCCGATCTGCAGCGCGCCCGCCGGATCACACGCTCCCGCAACTACTTTCTGTTCGTCCTGTTCGCCGGGCCGAACATCGCGCTGATCCTGGCCTTCATCTACTACCCGCTGCTGGCCAACATGTACTTCTCCACCCTGGACTGGAGGCTGGGCGCCCAGACCGCCAGCTTCGTCGGGCTGGAGAACTACGGCGAGTTCTTCACCTCCAGGGACGGCCTGGAGGTCTGGCGGGTCACCATCATCTTCACCGTCGCCACCGTGGTCGGCTCCATGGTGCTCGGGCTGCTGATGGCGCTGGTGCTCAACCGCAAGCTGCCCGGGCGCACCGCCGCCCGCACCGCTCTGTTCTCCCCCTATGTGCTCTCCGGAGTCGGGGTGGGCCTGGTCTGGACGTTCATCTTCGATCCGCGCATCGGCATCCTCAGCCACTTCATCGCGATGTTCGGCGGCACCTCCCCGGAGTGGTTCCTGGACAAGAACCTCGCGCTGGTCATGGTGATCGCGGTCTACATCTGGAAGAACCTGGGCTACTGCGCGGTGATCTACCTGGCCGGGCTCCAGTCGGTCCCCCAGGACCTGCTGGAGGCGGCCGCCATCGACGGCGCCGGCCCGGTGCGTCGCTTCTTCAACGTGACCCTGCCGCTGCTGAGTCCGACGGTGTTCTTCCTATCCATCGCGATGGTGCTCAGCTCCATGCAGGCCTTCGACATCCTGCGGATCATGACCCCCACCGGCAACGGCACCAACACCATCGTCTTCGAGATCTATCTGCAGTCCTTCGGTACCTACCAGCGCGCCGGCTACGCCGCGGCGATCTCGGTGGTGCTGTTCGTGACGCTGTTCCTCATCACCGCGATCCAGATGCGCTACGTCGAGCGCCGGGTGCACTACGCGTGAGGGGCGGCAGCGGATGAGTCTTCTCCGGGGCAAGCGCGCGCCGCAGTGGACCCGGGCGCTGAACCGGCAGAACATCGTCTCCACGCTCTTCGCCGGGTACCTACCGATGATCCTGGCGCTGCTGATCATCGCGCTGCCGCTGCTGTGGATGATCGTGGCGTCGTTCAAGCCGCTCGGGGAGATCGTCACCGTCGACCCCGGTTTCTGGCCCAACAACCCCACCCTGGACAACTACGTGGCGGTCGCCGACCGGGTGCCGCTGGCCCGGGTGTTCCTCAACAGCGTGATCGTCACTTTCGTCGGTGCGGCCATCAAGGTGTTCCTGGCCATCACCACCGCCTACGCACTGGTGTTCATCGACATCCCGTTCCGCAACGCCATCTTCCTGGGCATCCTGGTCGCGCTGATGGTCCCGCCGGAGGCGGCGATGCTGCCCAACTTCCTGTCGATCAGCGCGATCGGCGGCCGCGACACCCTCTGGGGGATCATCCTGCCCGGACTGGGCACCGCGTTCGGCACGTTCATGCTGCGCCAGCAGTTCAAAACCCTGCCCACCGAGCTGCTGGAGGCGGCCGAACTCGACGGCGCCGGACACTGGCGGCGGCTGTGGCGGATCGTCGCGCCGGTCAGCACCCCGACCATCGCCACGGTGGCACTGGTCGTCATCGTCAACGAGTGGAACAACTTCCTGTGGCCGCTGGTGATCACCGACAGCCCGGAGAAGATGACCTTGCCGGTGGGCCTGAACCTGCTGCGCTCCATCGAGACCCAGACCGGAAGCTACGGAATCCTGATGGCCGGCGCGGTGATCGTGATCGCCCCGGTGCTGCTGATCTTCGCCGCGCTGCAGCGCTACATCGTCGCCGGCCTGACCCAGGGGGCCGTGAAGTGAGGGCACTGCGTCTGGTGCTCGCCGTCCTGCTCGGTCTGTCGCTGATCGGCTGCGGCGGGCCGACCATCACCCGTTCCGGCCAGGCCGGGGCCGAGGAGGAACTGGACTACACCGGGGTGAGCCCGGCCACCGCGATCACGTTCTGGTCCAACCACCCCGGCGGCTCGATCGACACCGAACGGGCCCTCGTGGCCGAGTTCGCCCGCCAGACCGGCATCACGGTGACATTGGTGACCGCCGGGGCCAACTACGAAGAGGTCTCGCAGAAGTTCCAGGCCGCCCAGACCAGTCGCAGCGTCGGCGACGTCGTGGTCGTCAGCGACGTGACCTGGTTCCCGGCCTTCCTCAACGGCTCGATCATCCCGCTGGAACCCGCGCTGGCCGCCCGGCTCATCGACACCGCCGGATACCGCCAGACGCTCTACGACGACTACCTCTACAACGGCGCGCACTACGCGGTGCCTTACGCGCGGTCTACCCCGATCTTCTACTACAACAAAGACTTCTACCGCCGGGCCGGCCTGCCCGACCGGGCGCCGGCGACCTGGGACGAGGCCCGCGACTACGCCCGCCGCCTCAAGGAGGGCGGGGTGGGCGTGCCGTCGTTCGGCTTCCCGCCCCAGGACCAGTACGTCGGCTGGACGATGTCCAACGTGGTGTGGGGGTACGGCGGGGCCTGGAGCCGGGAGTGGGACTTCGACGCGGTGGCCGACACGAAGACCCGCGACGCGCTCGCCTTCGCCCGGTCGGCGGTCGACGAGGGCTGGGCGGTGGTCACCAGCGGTGACCCGACCACCCCCTTCGCCGCCGGCGCCGTCGGGCAGGTGGTCGCCTCCACCGGGGCGCTGCGCGACGTGCTCGACGCGGCCCCGTTCGAGGTGGGGGTCGGGTTCCTCCCCGGCGGCCCCGCGGAGCAGGACAAGGTGGTGCCGACCGGCGGCGCGGGCCTGGCCATCGCGGCGAAGGCCGCTCCGGAGAAGCAGCTGGCGGCGGCGATGTTCATCGCCTTCATGACCAACTCCGCCAACACCGCGACGTTCTCGGCGGCCACCGGCTACCTACCGGTTCAGGCGGACGCCGACATGTCGGCGGTCTACGCGCAGACTCCCCAGTTCCAGACGGCTGTGGAGCAACTCGCCCGGGCCCGCAGCCAGGACTACGCCAGGGTGTTCCTGCCCGGTGGGGACCGCGCCATCTCCGGCACCGTGCAGTCGATCCTGACCACCCGGGCCGACCTGTCCGGCGCGCTGGACTCGCTGCGCGGCCAGCTGCAGAACCTCTACCGCCGCGACGTCGAGTCCCGCCTCAACTGACAACGCGGGGGCATACTCGACGGGGTGACCCCGCTGCAGCGCTACATCGCCGAGGAGATCGCCACCGACCACGTCGACGGCCTGTTGTCGCGCCGGGAGGCGCTGCGCCGGCTGGCGCTGCTGGGCATCGGCGCCCCGGCCGCGGCCGCCTTGATCGCCGCCTGCGGGCAGAACCGCCCGTCCGCCCCGGCGACCTCCGCCCCGAAGCCGGCCACCGCGGTGGGCCCGCCGCCTGGCCTGGAGACCGCGCTGCCCACCGAGGCGATCAGCTGGGCGGGCCCGCGCGGGCAGTTGCAGGGCGCCTGGGCGGCGGCGCCCGAGCCGGGCGGAGCGGTGCTGGTGATCCACGAGAACAAGGGCCTCAACGACTGGGTGCGCTCGGTGGCCGGGCGGCTGGCCGGGGTCGGCTACTCGGCGCTGGCCATCGACCTGCTCTCCGAGGAGGGTGGCACCGCGACGTTCGCCGACCCCGCCGAGGCCACCGCCGCGCTGTCCAAGGTGTCCCCGGCCCGCTTCATCGCCGACCTGCGCAGCGGCCTGGACGAACTGAGCCGTCGCGCGCCCGGGGTGAATCTGGCGGCGGTGGGCTTCTGCTTCGGCGGCGGGATGGTCTGGCAGCTGCTGGCCGCCGGCGAGCCGCGACTGACCGCGGCGGTGCCGTTCTACGGCCCGGCTCCTGACGACGCCGACTTCGCCGGCTCGAAAGACGCTGCGGTGCTGGGCATCTACGCCGCCCTCGACGATCGCGTCAACGCCTCCGAGCCGGTGGCCCGGGCCGCACTGGAGAAGGCCGGGATGACCTTCGAGCTGGTCACCGAACCCGGAGCCGATCACGCGTTTTTCAATGACACCGGAAAACGCTACGACCCGGCCGCCGCCGCCGATGCATGGCGGCGGCTGCAGGACTGGTTCGCCCGGCACCTGAGGTGAGCGCCGGTAGGGTCGGTCAGGTGGGCGCCCGCACGATCCTCCAGGCCGCATCCGTCATCACCATGGACCCGGCCCGCCCGCGCGCCGAGGCGGTGGCGGTGGACTCCGGCACCGGGGAGATCGTCGCGGTCGGCTCGGTGGCCGACTGCCGCGCCGCCGCCCCGGGTGCGGCGGTCGAGGACCTCGGCGACGCGGTGCTGATGCCCGGATTCATCCAGGCCCACGACCACCCCGTCCCGGCCGCGGTGCTCTGCCAGCAGCCCGCCCAGTGGATCGCCCCGTTCGTCGGGTTCCCCACCTGGGCCGACGTCGAGGCGCTGTTCGCCCGGCTCCGGGCCGAGGCCCCGGCGGGCCAACCGCTGCTGTTCAACGGCCTCGACCGGCTGTTGCTGAGCATCCCGATGCCCGACCGCGAGAGCCTGGACCGCTACTTCCCCGACCACCCGGTGCTGATCTTCGACATCACCGGCCACGCCCTGTACTTCAATTCCCGGGCCACGGTGCTGTTCGGCTGGACCGGCGCCACCCCGCCGCCGGACACTCCCGACGCCCGCTGGAGCCGCCGTCCCGACGGCACCGCCGGCGGGGTGGGCTACGAGACCCAGGCGACGCTGATGGCGCTGAGCGCCTTTTTGCCCGGGGTGGTGCCCTCGCCGCTGGTGAACCTCGGCGCGTGGTATTCGACCTTGGCGCGCAACGGTTTCACCGCCGTCGGCGACCTCGGCTTCGTCAGCAGGCTGCGCGCACCGATGGAGGAACTGGCCGCGCTGCCCGGCTGCCCGGTGCGTTACTGCCTTTACCAGACCACCTATGACCCCGGGGCGCAGTCCGCTCTCGACTTCGGTGAGCTCTCGCCGATGATCCGGCGGGTCGGCTACAAGATCTGGATGGACGGCAGCCCGTCGATCGGCACCGCGGCGATCAGCGCGCCCTACCTGGACTCGCAGCGAGCCCGCATCGCCGACGTCCCGGTGGGCACCGCGCCGGGCCTTTCGGTGCTCAACTACACCCCGGACCAGTTCCTGACGCTGCTGAGCCGGTTCGCCGACACCGGCGCGCAGATCGCCACTCACATCAACGGCGACGCCGGGATCGACGTGGTGCTCGACGGCTACGAGCAGGCGCTGACCCGTTTCGGCCTGACCGGATCCGACCACCGCTGGCGCCTGGAGCACTTCTCGACCCCCAGTCGCGAGCAGTGCGCGCGGACGGGGCAGTTGGGCATCACCGCCTCGATGTCGCCGTTCCAGGCGCTGTACTGGGGGGACCTCTATGACGGGGTGGTCTTCGAGCCGTCGTTCGGGGCTCGCTGGCAGCCCTACCGGGACGCCTACGACGGCGGGGTGCGCCCGACGTTCCACAACGACGGCTACCTCTCGCCGCCGCTGCCGTGGCTGAACATCCAGAACGCCGTCACCCGGGCGTCGGCCTCGGGTGCGGTGCACGCACCGGAGCAGGCGCTGACCCTCGACGAGGCGCTGGCCGCGCACACCAGCAACGCGGCCTGGCAGCAGAAGCGCGACCACGAGATCGGCACCATCGAGACCGGCAAACTCGCCGACCTGGTGGCGTTCAACACCGACCCCTACACCGTCGAGCCGGCCCGGCTGCAACAGACCATGGCGACGCTGGGCACCTGGCTGGCCGGGCGCCGGGTCGACCTCGACGCCTTCATGGCCTCGGTGCAGGCCGTCGCCCACCGGTATGACCCGAAGCTGCTGGCGCACTCCCCGCCGCACCAGTGCTGAGGCGTGTCGGAGGGCGCCGCTAGCGTCGGGGCTGATCGAGAGGGGGGATTTATGAGAGCCGTGATCGTCGGGGTGGCCGGACTGCTGCTCGCCGGCCTGGTCGGGACGGCGCCGGCGGCGGCGGACAACGTCTGCGTCGGGGTGCTCAACCAGGGTGGCTGCCGGCCCGCGCCGTGGAACGGCCAGCTGATGGAGACCTGGAACACCCCGGGCTACTACGGCGGCTGGACCAACGGCCCGGTGATGTGCGACCCGTTCACCCGGCAGTGCCGCGGGTGGGCCCAGCCCTGAGGTCGCGCCCCGATCTATGGCACGGTGGAGGTTGTGGAACCTTCCGCTGCGGTGGTGATCGCGGTGGCCTGGCCGCTGGTCGGGCTGCTGTCCGGGCTGTGGATGGCCCGTCGCGGCTACGACCCGCTGTGGATCCTGATCGCGCTGCCCCTGGGACCGCTGTTCGTGCCGATCGCCGCCGAACGGGTGCGTCGCCGCCCCGGTGTCGCCACCACCGGCGCCCTGGGGACGCCGGCCACTGAGTCCGCGGCCGGCCCGCGGGTGCTCATCGGGTGGGACGGCTCGGCGGACTCCCGCCACGCGCTGAACACCGCACAGCGGATACTCGGGACGCACTGCGGCCTGCTGGTGCTGGCCGAGGTCGTCGGTTTCGAGGCGGTGGAGAAGACCGGCACCGAGGACGTCGACGCCGCCGCCGCGCGGCTGGCCGACGCGGCAGCGGCGGTCCGCGGCGTCGTTCCGGTGCACACCGCAGTGCTCACCGGCCCGCCCGGCCCGGCGCTGCGGGACTACGCCGGGCAGAACCAGATCGACCTGCTCGTCGTCGGCCGGCGTGGCCACGGCCTGTCGGCCCGCGTGCTGGGCAGCGTGTCCGCCGATCTCATCGAACACTCGACGGTTCCGGTGCTGGTGGTCGAACCCGGCGAACCGGGGGACTGAAGCGATGCCCACCACCGGGACCCAGGCGCGCAACAATCACCACAGCCTGCCCGCCCACGAGGTGGTGCTGCTGCTGGAGACGGACCTGCGCCGCGGACTCGACGACGCCCAGGTGCGGGAGCGGCTGGATCGCTTCGGCCCCAACGAACTTCGGCCGCCGCGACAGGCGGGACTGCTGGTCCGCATCGCCCGGCAGTTCCACCACCCGCTGATCTACGTCCTGCTGGCCGCCGGCGCTGTCACCGCCGCGCTGGGGGAGTACGTCGACTCCGCGGTCATCTTCGGCGTCGTGCTGGTCAATGCGCTGATCGGCTTCATCCAGGAGTCCAAGGCCGAGAGCGCGCTGCAGAGTCTGCGGGCGATGGTCGAGACCGAGGCGTCGGTGATCCGCGACGGCACCGAACGCCGGGTGCCGTCCCGGGACCTGGTGCCCGGCGACCTGGTCGCCATCGAGGCCGGCGACAAGGCACCGGCCGACATCCGGCTGCTGCGCGGCTCCGAGTTGCATCTCGACGAGTCCGCGCTGACCGGCGAGTCGGTGCCGGTGGCCAAGGACGAGGTGGTGCTCGACGAGGACATCCCGGTCTCCGACCGGCGCAACATGGTCTATTCGGGCACGCTGGTCACCGCCGGAACCGGCGCCGGGGTCGTGGTGGCCACCGGCGCCGAGACCGAGATCGGCGAGATTCACCGACTGGTGGGCTCGGCTGAGGACCTGGCGACCCCGCTGACCCGAAAGCTGACCTCCTTCAGCAAGATCCTCACCGTCGTCATCCTCGTGCTGGCCACGGCGACCTTCGCCGCGGGCCTGCTGCGCGGCCAGGAACCGGTGGACACCTTCACCGCGGCGGTCGCGCTGGCGGTGGGCGCCATCCCCGAGGGCCTGCCCGCCGCGGTGACCATCACCCTGGCGATCGGGGTGGCCCGGATGGCCAGGCGCCAGGCGGTGGTGCGGAGCCTGCCGGCAGTGGAGACCCTGGGCAGCACCACCGTCATCTGCGCCGACAAGACCGGAACGCTCACCGAGAACCAGATGACAGTCCGCCGGATCTGGACCCCGCACGCCGCCGTGCGCGTCACCGGATCCGGGTACGACCCCGAGGGCGATCTGCTCACCGACGACGGTGAGGCCGCGGTGGACGGCAATGCCGCCCTGCGCTGGTCGCTGCTGGCCGCCGGCGGGTGCAACGACGCCGCCCTGACCCACGACACCACCGCGACCGACCACGGGTGGGGGATCGTCGGGGACCCGACCGAGGCCGCGATGCTTGTCGCCGCGGCCAAGGCCGGCCTGACCGCCGAGCGGATCGGGGAGAGCCACCCGCGGGTCGCGACCATCCCGTTCAGCTCCGAGCGCCAGTACATGGCGACTCTGCACACCAGCGCCGGGGACGGTCACGTCGTGCTCGTCAAGGGCGCCGTGGAGAAGATGCTGACGCTGTGCGCCGACCAGAGGGCCGCCGCCGGCCGGCGGCAGCCGCTGGACCGCGACGCCGTGCTGGGAGCGGCAGATGAGCTAGCGGCGCAGGGCTTCCGGGTGCTGGCGACCGGCGTGTGGACCGCCGCCGACGCCGAGGAATTCGGGGAGGGAAGGCTGGCGGGGTCGGTCACCCTGACCGGGCTGCACGCCATGCTCGACCCGCCGAGGGAAGCCGCCAGCCCCGCGGTGGCCGCCTGCCAGTCG
>CAYXOM010000426.1:0-6434 GCA_964466565.1 uncultured Mycobacterium sp. | reverse complement strand
CGCCGGGCCAGCGCGATCTCAGCGGCCACCCCCCGGCCCCGCCGACGGGCCGGAACCCCCGCAGCAACCTCGGCGGCCCGCCGCGCGGCCGCGAACGCCGCCGCCGCGCGAGCCTGCGCAGCCGCCGCCGCCGACTTCAGCCGCTCCAGGGCCTCGATCCGGGCGACCAGGGCCGACTCGTCGGCTGCCGGGTCGATCACCAACAACTCTTCGAACATGCTTTCGATACTATCGGTGGGGTCGGACACCGGCGACCCGGTACCGTCGTAGTGTGCCTCTCCGTCGCCGATTAGGCCTGATCCTGCTGGTCACCGTCGCCGCCGCCGGTTGTCTGGCGCTGGGTTGGTGGCAGTGGGGCCGCTTCGAGTCCACCTCGGGGAGCTTCCAGAACCTCGGCTACGCCCTGCAGTGGCCGCTGTTCGCGGGCTTCTGCGTCTACGCCTACCGCAAATTCGTCCGCTACGAGACGGCGCCGCCCCCGCAGCCGGCCGACTCCGGCGTTCCGACCGAGATCCCGGCCGACCTGCTGCCGGCGCGCCCGGCATCGCCCTCCGAACCTGCCGCGGCTGCCGACCCGGTGCTCCGGGAGTACAACGCCTACCTCGCCGAACTCGCCGAGAAAGACAAGAGGACCAGCGCATGACCGAGACCCCCGAAGCCGCCCCGATCACCCCGATCGAGAAGATCCGCTCCGCGCTCAAGTGGTACCGGGTGCTGGCCTGGATGACCGGTGTATGGCTCATCGCCCTCGTCTACGAGATGATCCTCAAGTACGTCGTCAAGGTCGACAACCCACCGGACTGGATCGGGGTGGTACACGGCTGGGTGTACTTCGTGTACCTGCTGTGCACGGCCAATCTCGCGGTCAAGGTCCGCTGGCCGATCGCCAAGACAATCGGCGTGCTGCTGGCCGGCACCATCCCGTTCCTGGGCATCATCGTCGAGCAGGTGCAGACCCGCGAGCTCAAGGAGCGCTTCGGGCTGTGAGCCCGCGAAGCGCCGGCACCAGCAGCGCCAACGCCCTGCCCCGGTGGGAGACGGAATCCTTCTCCGCCGGACTCAGCTGGGCGGCACTGCGGGTCCCACCGTCGGGGACGAACACCGGGTCGTAGCCGAAACCGCGGTCCCCCACCGGTTTCCGGGCGATCGTCCCCGCCCACCGGCCACGCACAACCACCTCGGACCCGGGCCCGCACACCAAGGCACAGGCCGAGACGAAGACCGCTCCGCGGCGCTCGTCGGGCACGTCGTGCAGCTGGGCGAGCAGCAGTTCGTAGTTCGCCGCGTCGTCGCCGCGTCGGCCCGACCACCGGGCCGAGAGCACCCCCGGCATGCCGTTCAACGCCGAGACCTCCAGACCCGAATCGTCGGCCAGGGCGGGCAGGCCCGTCGCGATGAAGGCGTCGCGGGCCTTGGCCAGGGCATTCTCCTCGAAGGTCGCCCCCGTCTCGGGCGCCGCCCCGAAGGACGGCACGTCGTCGAGGCTCAGCAGTTCCAGGCCGGTGACGCCGGCGGCGTCGAGCACGCGGTGCAACTCGGCGAGTTTCTTTCGGTTGCGGCTGGCCACCAGCAGGGGCGTCAGGATCCGAACGCCTTCTTCGGCGGCGGGCCGGCCGGCAACTCGCCCGGGTAGGGCAGCGCAAGCGCCGCCCGCTGGATGTCGAAGAGCCGCTCGCAGCCGGCCAGCGCCGAGTCGAGCATCCTGTCCAGGGTCGACCGCGGGAAGGTTGCGCCCTCCCCGGTGCCCTGGATCTCGACCAGCGTTCCGGTGTCGGTGGCCACCACGTTCATGTCGACCTCGGCGCGGGAGTCCTCCTCGTAGGGCAGGTCCAGCCGCACCCGGCCGTCGACCACGCCGACGCTGACCGCGGCGATCGCACACGACAGCGGTTTGGGATCGGTCAACCTGCCCGCCGCGCCCAGGTAGGTCACCGCGTCGGCCAGCGCGACGTAGGCGCCGGTGATCGCCGCGGTACGGGTACCGCCGTCGGCCTGCAGCACGTCGCAGTCAACCGCGATGGTGTTCTCCCCCAGCGCCGCCAGGTCGATGCAGGCGCGCAGCGACCGGCCGACCAGACGGCTGATCTCCTGGGTGCGCCCGCCGGGGCGGCCCTTGACCGACTCACGGTCGGAGCGGGTGTGGGTGGCCGCGGGAAGCATCGCGTATTCCGCGGTCAGCCAGCCCAGTCCGGAGCCCTTGCGCCAGCGCGGCACTCCCTCGGTGACGCTCGCGGTGCACATCACCCGGGTGTCGCCGAAGCTGATGAGCACCGAGCCGGCCGGATGCGAGGTGAAGCCGCGGGTGATCACCACCTCGCGCAACTCGCCGTCGTCCCTGCCGTCCTGCCGTGCCGCCACCCCGAAACCGTAGCTCAGGAGCCGCAGAGGTCGATCACTTCGCCGGCGGCAACCGCGTGCACCGGCCCGCCGAACTCCGCCTTGGCCTCGCTGATCACGTCCTCGCGGTCGGTCCACGGCGGGATGTGGGTGAGCAGCAGCCGGCCCACCCCGGCCCGGGCCGCCGCCCGGCCCGCCTCGGCGCCGGACAGGTGCAGGTGCTTGGGCCGCTCGGGGGAGTCGGTCCAGGACGCCTCGCACAGGAACACATCGGCGCCGGTGGCCAGTTCGATCAGCGACTCGCAGTACCCGGTGTCCCCGCTGTAAACCAAGGCGGCTCCGGACGGGTCGGTGATCCGCAGCCCGAACGACTCGGTGGGGTGGGTCACCCGCCGCGGCAGGACACTGAGTGCGCCGATCGTGACCTCCTCGCCGTCGGCCCAGGTGCGGACGTCGAAGACGTCGGAGAAGTCGTCGAGCTCGCCGCCCTCCGGCGCCGAGGCCGCCGCCAACCGGGTCCAGGTGTCGCCGGGTCCGTACATGAGCCCGCGCTCGGTCGCCGGCTTCGGGTGATAGCGGCGCCAGACGAACAGCCCCGGCAGGTCCAGGCAGTGGTCGGCGTGCAGGTGCGACAGCAGGATGCTGACCGTGTTGGGATCCACCCGGCGCTGCAGCGCGCCGAGCACCCCGCCGCCGAAGTCCATCACCAGCGGTGGCGTGTCGCGCGCGGTGATCAGATACCCCGAGGCCGGCGAATCGGCGCCCACCACGCTGCCCGAGCAGCCCAGCACCGTGATCCGCACGATTTCAGCTTGCCACGTCGGGACCATCTCGAACCCCGAAAGCCGCGCTGCGGCGGGTTTCTCAGCCGCGCACCGCCCGGCCCGGCGAGCCGACGCCGGTGACCGCCGGTCCCAGGAAACGGGCCGCCAGCGAGGTGAACGCATCGGGATCGCCGGTCGCCTCGAAGATCCGGGAGGCCGGCGGCGCGTCGTGCGGGCGCAGCAGGTCGGACTCGGTGAGCACCCGGACCAGGTCCTTGGCGGTCTCCTCGGCGCTGGAGACCAGGGTGACCTCGTCCCCCATCACCAGTTGGATCACCCCCGACAGCAGCGGGTAGTGGGTGCAGCCGAGCACGAGGCTATCGACCTGGACCCGCTGCAGCGGTTCCAGATACCCCTCGGCCAGGCCGAGCACCTGGCGGCCGCTGGTGACGCCGCGCTCGACGAAGTCGACGAACCGGGGACATGCCACCGCGCTGACCGATATGTCCCGTGCGGCGGCGAAGGCGTCGCTGTAGGCGCCCGAGGAGATGGTCGCCTCGGTGCCGATGACACCGATCCGCCCGGTCCGGGTGGTGGCCACCGCGCGGCGCACGGCGGGCAGGATCACCTCGACCACCGGCACGTCGTAGCGCTCCCGGGCGTCGCGCAGACACGCCGCCGAGGCCGTGTTGCAGGCGATCACCAGGGCCTTCACCCCGCGCTGCACGAGGTCGTCGCCGATGGCCAGGGCGTGGGCGCGCACCTCGGGGATGCGCAGCGGTCCGTAGGGCCCGTGCGCGGTGTCGCCGACGTAGACGATGTTCTCGTCGGGCAGCTGGTCGATGATCGAGCGGGCCACCGTCAGACCGCCGACGCCGGAGTCGAAGACGCCCACCGGTGCGAACCGGTCGCTCACAGGGCCGGCTCCGGCCGGCCGGCCCGGCGACGGCGGCGTTCCTCGCGCTCCGGCCTGGAGAGCAGGTAGGCGGCCAGCAGTCCGGCCAGGGCGCCACTGAGGTGCCCCTGCCAGGAGACCCCGCCGCAACTGTCGAGCACCGGTACCGCGCCGAGCAGGATGCCGCCGTAGCCGAACAGAACCACCACCGAGGTGACGATCCACCAGATGTGCCGGGTAAGCCAGCCGAAGACCACCAGGAAGGTCAGCCAGCCGAAAACCAGGCCCGAGGCGCCGATGTGGATGCCACCGCAGCCGCCGAGGTTGCCGATCAGCCAGGTGCCCAGCCCGCCGGCGACCCAGATGATGGCCGTCGCCGCGACGAAGCGGCCCAGCCCGGCCAGGGTGACCAGGAACCCCAGCACCAGAGCCGGGACCGTGTTGGCCAGCAGGTGGGCCCAGTCGGCGTGCAGCAGCGGCGCGTAGAGGATGCCCGGCAGCCCGTCGCGCTCGAGCGGCTCGATCCCCCGCCGGTCCAGTGAGTGTCCGGTGAGCTGGTCGGCGAACTCAACCAGGTAGAGCAGCGCCACGAAGGACACGATCGTGATCCCGCCGGCCTTCCACGCCGGCCACTTCGCCGGGGGCGGCTCCGGCTGCATCGTCATGCCCATCAACGGGCCTCCGTCGTCACGCCCACAGCTGGCCCTCCAGGGCGTCGCGCGCCTGTGACAGGGTGCCGTCGTAGGCGCCGGTCGACAGGTACTTCCAGCCCGCGTCGCAGACGATGAACGCGATGTCGGCGCGTTCCCCGGCCCGGATCGCCTTGTCCGCCATCGCCAGGGCCGCATGCAGGATCGCCCCGCTGGACACGCCGGCGAAGATTCCCTCGACCGTCACCAGTTCCCGGGTGCGGCGCAGCGCGTCGACCGAACCAACCGAGTACCGGTTGGTCAGGACCTCCTCGTCGTACAACTCCGGGATGAACCCCTCGTCGATGTTGCGCAGCGCGTAGACACCCTCCCCGTAGCGCGGTTCGGCCGCGACCACGCGGACCCCCGGCACCTTCTCGCGCAGGAAACGGCCGGTGCCCATCAGCGTGCCCGCGGTGCCCAGTCCCGCCACGAAATGGGTGATCTCCGGCAGGTCGGCCAACAGCTCCGGTCCGGTGCTGTAGTAGTGCGCGTCGGCGTTGGCCTGGTTTCCGTACTGGTAGAGCATCACCCAGTCGGGGTTCTCGGCCGCCAGCGCCTTTGCCTTGGCCACCGCGGTGTTCGAGCCGCCCTCGGCCGGGGAGTCGATGATCCGCGCGCCGTAGAGCTCGAGCAGCTGACGGCGTTCAACCGAGGTGTTCTCGGGCATCACGCAGATCAGCCGGTAGCCCTTGACCCGGGCGGCCATCGCCAGGGCGATCCCGGTGTTGCCGCTGGTGGGTTCGAGGATCGTCGCGCCGGCTGTCAGGGTTCCGTCCGCCTCGGCCTGCTCGATCATCCGCAGCGCCGGCCGGTCCTTGACCGAGCCGGTCGGGTTGCGGTCCTCCATCTTGGCCCACAGTCGTGCGTGCGGCCCGTCGACGCTGTCGTGCCAGCGCGGCGAGAGCCGGGGCAGGCCCACCAGCGGGGTGTTGCCGACCGCCTCGAGCAGGCTGTCGTATCGGGTCACCTCCGGCCGCCCCTCACCCGCCGGCCACCGCGGGCAGGATCGTCACCGAGTCGCCCTCCCCGACCTCGGTCTCCAGACCGCCGGAGAAACGGACGTCCTCGTCGTTGACGTAGATGTTGACGAACCGGTTGAGCCGGCCATCGGTGTCGAGCAGCCGCTCGGCGATGCCGCCGTAGTTCGACTCGAGGTCGGCGATCACCGCACCCAGCGTCGTCCCGGCGGCGCTGACCCGCTTCTCACCGCCGGTGTGACCGCGCAGGATCGTCGGAATCGACACGGTGACGCTCACAGGACCGTCCTTTCGGTGCTCGCATAGTGGTCGACGACCCGGACCGGCTCTTCGGTCACCTCGGCGTCGACGATGCGGAAACTGCGCAGTTCGTGCGCCACGGGGTCGCGGGTGGAGATCAGCACGTAATGCGCCTCCGGTTCGGCCGCGTAGGCGATGTCGGTCCGGCTCGGATAGGCCTCGGTGGCGGTGTGCGAGTGGTAGATCACCACCGGTTCCTCACCGGCCGCCTCCAGGTCGCGCCATACCGCCAGCTGCTCGCCGGAGTCGAAGCGGTAGAACGTCGGCGAGCGTTCGGCGTTGAGCATCGGGATGTGCCGCTCCGGCCGGCCAGATCCCTCCGGGCCGGCCAGCAGGCCGCAGGCCTCGTCGGGGTGGTCGGCGCGCGCGTGGGCGACCATCGCCTCGACGAGGTCGGCGCGGATCAGCAGCACTCCGGCTCTCCCTTCCCGCCGTTGGCGAACGCTCCGGGCAACATGTCACGGTAGGT
>CAYXOM010000425.1:0-5234 GCA_964466565.1 uncultured Mycobacterium sp. | reverse complement strand
CGCCGGTACGGCCGCGGAGGCGGAGGCGGCGCTAGAGACCGATGAGGCCCCGGTCGCGGACACCGACGAGGCACCCGAGGGGCTGCCCGCACCCGAACCCGTTCCCACCGCCGAGCAGGTGCCCGCCGCCGAACCCGTGCCCACCGCCGAGCAGGTGCCCGAGGCCGCCGTCGAACCGGTCGGCGGGACGCGGGAGCCCACCGCCACACTCGGCGCCGGCGAGGAGGGCGGCAGCGCCGCCGTGCGCAGCGCACCATCCGCCCCGGAACCTGCCGACGCGGAGTCGGCGGCGGTGGCATCGGATGTGGCCGAGGCGGCGGGTGTGGCGGCGGTGTCCGTGCTGGATGAGGGGCTGGTTGCCGAGTCGGCGCCGGAGCTGGCGGCGGCGGCTGAGGTGGTGACTGATTCGCTGGCCGGTTCGGGCGTGGTTGGGGGACGGTTCGCTGTTGCTGAGGCGCCGGTGGCTCGGGCCGTTCAGGTCATTGATGATGTGGTGCGTCAAGGGTTTAACCAATGGGGTCATTGGTTGACGATGCTTCCCGATGGGCCGATCGTCGATCTGGCAGAGGGCTTTTTGTTGTTGCTGCGCCGGTCTTTCTTCAACCAGGCCCCGCGGGTCACCCCGTCGCCGCAGACGGCCTCCGATGATGGCACCGTTTCCGGTCGGATCGGGGCGTTCGATGAGGAGGGTGACCCGCTGAGCTACGCGGTGGCGGTGGCTCCGCAGCACGGCGCCGTGCAGGTCGACCAGGACGGTCACTACATCTACACCCCAGGTGCGTCGTATTCGGGTACGGACAGCTTCGCCGTGAAGATCAGCCCGCAACGGCGTTCGCTGAACATCGTCAACCTGGCCGCCGACGGTTCGCGGGAGGTGACGATCCAGATCGGGTCGGCCAACGTCCACGACGATCCCGACGTCGCGGTGAACCTCACCGATACCGCGGGCCGCATCAGCATCACCAGGGGTCCGTTGGGTGTGTTCCGGGGCACGGTCACGCTGACCGGTCTGACCGATGACACCCGCGCGATGTATCTGGACACCGCCGGCCACTTCGGCGGCATCAGCGTCAAGGATCTGACCGCGAATTACCGGGAGTTCAAGGCAAGGGCCGCCGGCAACGGGGCGACCGTGGACGTCACCCTGGCCTTCTCCGACGGCGACAGCACCCAGAAAGCCCTCATCCTCAACAACGTGGAGTTGGAGGTCGACACCGCGGGCGAGTACGTGTTTACCGGTGTGCTGGCGCCCAACCTGCAGATCGAGGAAGACGCGGTCGACAAGTGGGACGTCATCGGCAAGGGCTATAAGCCGATGTACGAAGCCTTCCGCGAGACCTACGGCATCGACGGAACTCCGGGGTGGAATTTCAGGGCCGTCGAGATCGACTTCACCGGGGGCGACTTCTACGCCGACACCATCACGCCGCTGAGCTACGAGCGAGTGGGCCTCTACGCCCAGGACAGTGAGTCACAATCGGCAGACGGCCCACCCTCGCCCGCGACGACCGCACCCACGACGTCGTCGCAGGCGGCACCGATCTCGGAGGCGCGGACACCAGCCGTCGCAGCGACTGCGGGGTCCGCGGTGACCGCCGCCGCGACGGTGGGGCAGACGACCTACATCGGCCGTCAGGACGGTTCGGTGCAGGCCTGGACCGACGGTCACAAGGTCGAGCTGGCGAAGGCCGAGGCGTGGGGCACAAACACCGGGGTTTCGACGCTGGTTGCCTACGACCGGCCGCTATTCAGCGGGGATACACCCCTGGCCAGCACCTTCACCGGGTACATCCGCGGTGACGTGCTGACGGTGACCGGGGTGGGGGCCGGCAGCACGGTGCTGGTGGGCAGCCAGATCACCGGGGAGGGTGTCGCACCGGGAACGATCATCACCGCGTTCCTCCCGCAAACCATCTCCGATAAAGACTGCGACGCCTCGACGAACACCTGCACCGGCGCTGATGGCAAGCCCCCAACAGCGAAGGGCGGGGTCGAGGGCCTCGCGGGCACCTACCGGGTCACCAACAACCAGACCATCGGCAGCGACGCGCCATCGGCTGGGCCGGAAGCGGACACCAAGGCCCCGGCGGGCATCGAGTTCACCCAGCAGACGCTGGCCGGCGATCCCATCCGGGCGACCTCCCCCTCACTCATCGTCGGCCTGACCAACGGGTCGATCCAGATGTACGCACCCACCGCCGACGGGGGTGCCTGGACCCAACTGCACGGCTTTGAACCCAACTGGGGCAAGGTGACCCAGATCATGCCCTACGGCGACGGCGTGATCGTCGCGGTGAAAGACGCAGGGAATGGCAATGCGGCTTGGGTGCGGCAGTGGATCGGGCCGACTACCAACGAACCGCAGTTCAACCCTGGCGATGAAAAGAGCAACTGGGAGAAGAACTGGAAGGTGCTTTTGGCCTCAGGATCCATCGTCCCAGCCGATTTGCCAATGGGCGGCCAAGTGGACACCAGTTCGCAGTCGGTCACAGCGGTGATGCGGTTCAAGGACCGACCGGACATCTGCCGAGGTTCCGGCAACAAGGGGGCGTGCGACGGGTTCCTGGTCGGACTGTCCGACGGTCGGGTACTGAAGTACAACGAAGGCCAGGGCGGCGTGGGCAAGCCCGGCTGGGAGCAGCCGGGGAAGCTGACATCATCGGTGGTCGGGATCGTTGAGTACGGCAAGCTCATCCAGGGCGGCAACGACTACCTTCCCTCCTTCGCCGTCGGCACGAAGGATGGCGCTGTGAACTGGTGGGCGTGGGACGGTTCGAAATACAGGTTCATCGAACTGCAGCGCCCCGGGGGCTGGGCCACCGAGATGACCGCCATGGCCCAGCTTGGTGAGGGTGTGGGCAGTGGCTTCGTGGTCGGGTTGAAGAACTCGTCGGTCCAGTGGGTGCAGCCCAGAATGGGCAATACCAACCTGTTCCCCAGCACCATTACCGAGTTGCACGATGACGGTTGGAAACATCCCGTGACGACGATCCGTCCCATCACGACCGGCGGGAAGCAGGGTGTGATTGTCGGCTTGGGCAATGGTTCGGTGCAGTTGTGGAACGGCGGCACCGGGCCGACGGGGAAGGGAACAACCGGCCAAAACTTCTGGACCGAACTGCACGACTCCGGCTGGGCCAGCGGCGTCGCCGCAATCGCACCTGTCGCCGGCAGCAAAATTGACGCCAACGACAAAGCGGTGCGCCAGGACGGTGTGATCGTCGCGCTCGCAAACGGCTCAGTGCAGCAGTGGACCGGGAAGATCTCCGGCAGAACAGCCCAAAACGACTGGGTGGAACTTGAAGCGGGGGGTCCCCCGTCCGCCCAGAGGGTTCTGGGGAACGCGCCGGCAGACCTAACATGCGACAGTAACTGGGTTTGCACCCAGCCCGGCACGCTCCGGGACGGCGTGACGTTCGCCAAACAGTACGCCGGCAACGCCGGCGAGTCGTTCGGAGCTAGCGAGTTCGCCACAAGGACGAAAGGCGTCGGCAGCGCCAAAGACCCGATCTTCTCCCAACTCCGCCCGAACACCAACAGCGGCAAGGTCTATCCGATTGCCTTCAACTATGAATTCAGCCCTGAGTTTCTCAACTACTTCGTAGGTGACCGCAACTCCGCTGATTACAAACAGATCGGCATCAAGGGCACCATCAAAAACGTCACCAATCCGAGCTGCGGTGACGGCAAGGAATCGTGCACGGTACTCCTGGTCCAGGACGTAACCACCCCCGGCAAGACATTCCGTGACATCACATCTGGCATGGAGCTCGACCCCGGGTGGCGATACAACGCCTTAGGACTGTCTAAAACCGAGATCGGCAAGTACGGCGGGACCTCAACGGAGTTCGGATTCGGGATCGGCAACGGAGATGTATTCCTCCTCAAGAAAGACCTCCCGAAGACGGCGCCCTCCTTTGACGTCGACATGACCGTCCGCCTCCCGGCGCCGGCGAAGATCGGTATCGATATCAACCCGGTCGGGTACGGCTACGTTGTCGTTCCCGACGGCTTCTACGCAAAGTTCAGCCCGGGCAGTTGGTCACTGGCGGCGTTGATCGCCGCCGAGTTCGGCCCGAGCGTGAGGCTGGACGCGAAAACCACCAAGATCGAACTATTGAAGAAGGATTTCAAAGGGCCCAGTTACAGCACTGTGTCCCCTTACGGCGTCATTGACCTCAGTAGCGGCGTGAAGCTGGGAGCGGAAGCCAAGTTGAACGTGCCGCCGTCGCAGAAGAACTACTCAGGCGTGGACGTCCACGCGTACGCCGTTCCAGGCGTGCTGATGACCTACAACACCACGGCCGCCCCGAAGCAGTTCGACCTGGGATACAGCTACTACCTCGAGGCAGACGCGTCGGCAATCAGGAATTTGGGGGCAACGGTCAGTGCCTCGGCAACACCGTACGTCAAGCTGACATACGGGATCCTTATCCCGTCTTCGGTCCCGCTCGTCGGCGGATGGGCACTGGTAGCCGCCAGCGCGAGCCTTGAGAACCCGCTCACCGCGAGCTTGTGCGCCGGGCTCAACCAGTCGTGCCCTAAGGGGACCGGTAAGGACGAAAAGACCGGCGCTACGGCGAGCCTCACGTTGGGCACCTCCGGCACGCTGAATTTGCAAGCAGGTCTATTACCCGATATCACTTCGTTGCTGACCTACAAGGTGGAGCCGATCGAGTTGTATCCTGAGCAGAAGAAAGTGATCGTGCTACTGGATGACGTGGGGCTCTGACGGCGGAGGCCGGGTCTACGTCGACCGCAAACCGTGGGCGGCCGCCGGAGATCGCTCGGCTCTCCCGCCGCCGCGGCTCACCACTACCCCCGGCAAGCTCGAACCCGCTGTCGGCCGATCTGAAGTTCGCCGCGACCACGAACTCGTCGCTGCCCAAGAGTCCGCAGGGGTGGGGTTACGGGGCGATGAACGCGGCTTGGCGGTTTGCTGAAGAAGGCGGCGCGGCCTCGCCGGGATCGGCACTGGCGGTTTAACTTTGAGCCGAGTTCGTTTCGGAGTCGGGGCATAGGCGAGGGATCATGGCGTTGACGCGGTGTGGTGTTCGGGTGGGCGCGGCGGCGTTCGCCGTGGGGTTGGCGCTGGCGGGCCCGCAGGCAGGGCTGGCGGTGGCCGAGGGCGCGGAGTCCGAGGCCCCGGGATCCTCGGCGGCTTCCGGCGGGACCAGTCGCGCCGAGCGTGCAGGTGGGGCGGCGGAGTCGCCGTCGGCGACGCGAGCGGCGGC
>CAYXOM010000424.1:0-3568 GCA_964466565.1 uncultured Mycobacterium sp. | reverse complement strand
CGGCGGCCAGTTCGGCCATGTCGAGATGCAGCTCGCCCAGGCCGCCGGTCAGGTCGGCCCGCAGCGGCGCGGCGGCCGCGGCCACCCGGGCCTCCGCGGAACACAGCGCCAGCAGCTGCTCGGCCATCTCGGCGGTGGTGTACGTGGTGACCCCGGCCGCCTCGACCGCCTCGACGATCGCGTCGTTGTGGCCCATCAGCCCGGTGCCCTTGGTCCAGCCGATCAGCGCGTGGGCGAAGGTCACCCGTTGTGCCCAGGACGACTCCGCGCCCCACCGGCTGACGACGGCGTCGAGGGCGGACTTGGACTCCCCGTAGGCGCCGTCGCCGCCGAACATCCCGCGATTGGGCGAACCGGGCAGCACCACGTGCAGCCGCGCGGAGATGTCGCGCTCGGCGCCGATGGCCGACAGCCCGCCGATCAGCCGCTCTACGGCCCACAGCAGGACCTTCATCTCCATCTCCGAGCGCGCCCCCGCATCGGAGAGGTCGCCGGAGACCCGGGGCGCGGCGAACGGGAACAGCATGGTGGGGGTCTGGGCGTCCTTGACGTGCACCGACTGCGGACCGAGGCTCTCGGTCTGATCGGTGCCCACCCAGGACACCAGGGCGTCGATGTCGGTGTAGGAGGCCATGTTGGCCGGCACCACCCACAGCGCCGCTCCGTGACGGGCGTTGTCGCGGTAGAGCGCCTTGTAGAACTCCAGTCGCTCGTCGTCGAGGCCGGAGGTGGTCGCCACGACCGTGGCGCCGCCCTCGAGCAGGCCGGCCACCACCGAGGCGGCGATCGACCCCTTGGAGGCGCCGGTGACCACCGCCACCTCCTCGGCGTAGCGGCCCGCCCCGGGATCGCCGGCGGCGCCGGCGGCGCGCGCGTAGAGCGCGGCGTGGGCCGACCGGCCCTCGGCCATTGCCCGCTCCCGCCACCAGTCGGCCTGGGTGGCCACCGCGGGTCCCGCCCCGGCGAACCGGGCGGCCAACGCCTCGGCGTCGGCGTCGACCTCGGAGTCCTCGGTCAGCCACATGGTGACCAGGTCCTCGCGCGCGCTGGCCCAGCGATCGTCGAGCAGCACGGCTTTGCGGGCGTCGAAGGCCGGCGCGACCAGCCGGGGCCAGTCCGGGCCGAGTTCGGCGCTGACCAACTCGGCAAGTTCGGCGTCACCGGCCGGGGCCGGCGCCGATCCGCTCTCGTCGATCCCGAGCCGTTCGAGCACCATCCGGGCGGCCGCGGCGAGCACGCCGTCGCGGCCGGTGATCTGCTCGGCGAACTCGTCGAGGGCGGCGGAGTCGATGACGCTCGCGCCGGCGCCGCCGGCGGTGGGCAGCGCGACCGCCACCCCGCGGCGGGCCGCGACCGCGGCGACCGCGGTGTCGATCGCCTGGTCGACCGCGGCGGCGTCGGCCAACGGCCCCTCGTGCAGCCCGCCGAGCGGTCCGCCGCGCACGCTGGAGCCCTCGCGGGTACCCAGTGCCAGTTCGACCAGCACGTGCCGGGCCCACCCCTGGCCGAGTTGCCACACCTTGGCGACCCGGTCGGCCACGACCCCGGGACGTTTGCCGCTGGGGCCCAGCACACTGCGCAACTGGTCGCCGATCGCGTCGGTGAGCACCGGGCCGAACGGCTTGTAGGTGCGCGCCAGTTTGGTGAGCTGCCCGCGCAGCGCGCCCAGGTCGGCCTCAGCCGCGCCGTCGATCGCGCTGAGGTTCAGCTCCGAACCGAGGTCGACCAGGAGCTGATTGCGCCGCGATGAGGCCCCGTCGGTGA
Source organism: uncultured Mycobacterium sp. (assembly GCA_964466565.1). Taxonomy (GTDB): domain Bacteria; phylum Actinomycetota; class Actinomycetes; order Mycobacteriales; family Mycobacteriaceae; genus Mycobacterium. The sequence continues at coordinate 1,804 of CAYXOM010000424.1, read as the reverse complement.
TCGACTCGATGGAATCCAGCGGCTCGATCTGGTCCAGCCGCATCTTGGCGGCCAGCGCGATCATCGCCAGTGTCGCGTCGGCGGCGTCGAAGGCGATGTCGTCGGGCCGCGGGGCCCCGGCCGGCGCGGCCGGGGCGGTAGGCGTCGGGGCGGCCTGGACTGGCGCGGCGGCCGGAGCCGGCGCGGCCGCGGCCTCGACGTCCGGTTCGGGATCGGCCGCAGGGTCCTCGTCGGTGGCGAACACCACCGCGGCGTCGCGCTCGATGTTGAGGACTTCCACTGCGCTGTAGGCGTATTCGGGCAGGCGAAGGGTGTTGCGCGCCAGGCCCGCCACCGTCGGCGCCGACTTGACGCCGATCTCGACGAACCGCTGCACGCCCACCCCGCCGGCGGCCTCCTCGGTGAACAACAGGTCCTGGGTCTCGATCCAGCGCACCGGACTGGCGAACTGCCACGCCAGCAGCTCGATCACCACGCGCCTGGCCAGTTCGGTGCGTCGAGTCGTGCTCCACGTGTCGTAGTCGGCCAGGATCTCGTCGAGGGGTTCGGCGGGAACCAGTTCGCGGATCTCGGCGATGAAGTCGCGATCGAGGGTGAACAGCCGGGGCACCAGATTGGGGATGTAGCGGCCCACCAGCAGATCCGGATCGCGGTCGGTCGGCAGGATCCGCTCCAGCGAGCGCCGGAACTCGTCGACGCCGTTGCGCAGCACCTCGGAGTGGAACGGGACGTCGATGCCGGGAACCTGGATGTAGGCCCGCTTGCCGCCGGTGATCTCACCGCGGCGGTCGACCTCGGCCTTGAGCGCCTCGAGCCCGCGCACCGTACCGGCGATCGCGTACTGCGACCCGCGCAGGTTGTAGTTGACGATCTGGAGGAACTCCCCGGTGCGCCCGGCGATACCGGCGACGAAATCCTTGACGTCGGCGTCGTCGAGGTCGATCTGGGACGGGCGGATCGCGGCCAGTCCGTAGTCGGAGCGGCCCTGCTCGTCGCGCGGGACGAGTTCGTGCATCTTGGAGCCGCGGTGAAACACCACCTCCAGCAGCGCCTCGAGTTCGAAGACCTCCGTCACGCACGCCAGCGCGGTGTACTCGCCCACCGAATGCCCACAGGCGATCGCGCCGTCGACCAGTGCGCCCTGCTCGCGCATCTCGGCCACCTGGGCGGCGGCCACGGTGGCCATCGCCACCTGGGTGAACTGGGTCAGGTAGAGCACCCCCTCGGGGTGCTGATAGTGCACGCCGGCGGCGATCAGGCTGGTCGGGTTGTCGCGGACCACGTGCAGCACCGAGAAACCCAGCGCCTCGCGGGTGAACGCGTCGGCGCGGTCCCACACTCCGCGCGCCGCCTTCGAGCGCGCCCGCACGTCCATGCCCATGCCCTTGTGCTGGATGCCCTGGCCGGGAAACGCGTAGGCGGTCTTCGGGGCCGCGAGCCGGGCGGTGGCCGCCATCACCATCTCTCCGCCGACGCGGGCGGTGATCTCCAGGACCTCCGCGCCGAGGTCGATGCCGACCCGGTCGACCCGGCAGGCGATCTCGTCGCCGGGAGTGACCATGCCCAGGAAGCGGGCCGTCCAACCGACCAGTCGGGCCGCCGGCGCGGGCTTGCCGTCGGTGGCGGTCACCACGTGCTGGGCAGCGGCCGACAGCCACATCCCATGCACGATCGGCGACTCCAGACCGGCCAGCAGCGCGGCGGTGCGGTCGGTGTGGATCGGGTTGTGGTCGCCGGACACCGCGGCGAAGGGCCGCATGTCGGCGGGTGCGGTGAGGGTCACTTCGCGGCGCCGGCGTCGCGG
>CAYXOM010000423.1:0-3669 GCA_964466565.1 uncultured Mycobacterium sp. | reverse complement strand
GACGAGAAAGCCGACACCGCGATCGGCGTGCTGCGCCGAGCAGTGGCGTGGTTCGCCGAGCGTGGGGTCGTCGTGGAGCGGGTCTTGTCCGACAACGGGTCGGCCTACCGGTCCTACGCCTGGCGCGAGGCCTGCGCAGAACTGCAGATCATCCCCAAGCGGACCCGCCCTTACCGGCCCCCGACCAACGGCAAGATCGAGCGATTTCACCGCACTCTGGCCGACGGTTGGGCCTACGCACGGCTCTACACCTCAACCGAGGAACGCAACGCCGCACTTCCGGGCTGGCTCCACTTCTACAATCACCACCGAGCCCACTCCGCCCTCGGAGGCCAGCTACCGGTCACCCGCCTGACCAACCTCCCTGGGCATCACAGCTAGACCATCGCGGAAAGCTTGCCGGCCAGCCGTTCGACGTAGGCGGCCACCTCGTCGGCGGACCTGTCGGGCAGGCCGAACAGCACCTCGGTCACCCCGAGTTGCGACCAGTGCTCGAGCTTCTCGGGAACCGGCTTGAAGTCCAGTGCGACGATCCGCGGCTCGCCCGCACGTCCAGCGCCTGCCCAGATGTCCTGCAGCAGTCGAACCGGAGCGTCGATGTCGACATCGCGCGGCGTTGTGATCCAGCCGTCGGCGCTGCGGGCGATCCACCGGAAGTTCTTCTCGGTCCCGGCGGCTCCGACGAGGACCGGGATGTGGGGCTGGACCGGTTTGGGCCAGGCCCAGCTGGGGCCGAAGTTGACGAACTCCCCGGCGTACTCGGCTTCCTCGTCGGTCCACAGCCGACGCATCGCCTCGATGTACTCGCGCAGCATGGTGCGTCGGCGGCCGGGCGGCACGTTGTGATCGGCCATCTCGTCGGTGTTCCAGCCGAACCCGACTCCGACGCTGACCCGTCCTCCCGACAGGTGGTCGAGGGTGGCAATGGTCTTCGCCAGCGAGATGGGGTCGTGTTCGACCGGCAGGGCCACCGCGGTGGCCAGTCGCACCCTGGCGGTGACCGATGCAGCCGTCGCCAGGCTGACCCACGGGTCCAGGGTGCGCAGGTAGCGGTCGTCGGGCAGCGACTCATCGCCGGTCCCCGGATGCGCGGCCTCGCGCTTCACCGGAATGTGGGTGTGCTCGGGGACGTAGAAAGTGGCGAAGCCGTGGTCGTCGGCCAACTTGGCCGCCGCCGCCGGCGTGATGCCGCGATCGCTGGTGAAGAGGACGAGCCCGTAGTCCATCTGAGGATTAGAACGTGTTCTAGCTCATGGGACAAGTGCCCCGACCCGCCCGCCGCTAACGGTCCGGGCCGCTTCCGGTGCGTTAGCGTGGGAAGTCAGGTCCGTCACCGACAAGGAGAGACCATGACCTACCCGCCCGCCAGTCCGGGCTACCCGGCATCCCCACCCCCGGGCGGCTACCCGACCTACCCGGCGCCCGCACCGGCGCGCAACCGGATTCCGCTATACCTGACCGGCGCGGTCTTCGCGCTCGGCCTGGCCGCCTACTTCTCCAGTTTCGGCCCGCTGCTGACGATCAACGCCAACATCGGCCCGTTCGGCGGCGGGGAGTTCACCGCCAGCGGGCTCAGTTACTGGACGGTGGCCGGTCTGGTCTCCGCACTGCTGGCCGGGGTCAGCCTGTTGCCGCGGGTTCGGGGGTACACCCCGATCGTCGCGATGACCGCCGTGCTGGCGGTGCTGCTGGTCATCGCCCAGGTGGTCAACCGGCCGCCGGGGTTCTCCATCGGCTGGGCGCTGTGGCTGGTGCTGCTGTTCACCACTCTGCAGGCCGCCGCCGCGCTGACCGCGCTGTTGGTCGAGGGCGGCGCCCTGCGGGCTCCGGCGGCGCAACCGCGGTACGGCCAGTACCCGGCGCACACCTCCCCGGTCGCCGGGTATTACCCCGCAGGACAAGCCGGTTACCCGGCCGGCTACGGCGCCTACCCGACGCCCGCCGGCGGTTACGGCCCGGCCGACTCAGGTCCGCCGACTCCGCCCACGGGTTTCCCGAGCCGACAGTCGCCGACGGCCGACGAGCCCGGCCGGCACCGCGAGACGGCCGAGTCGCCCGCGCCCACCTCCCAGCCCTGACCGGCGCGGCGAGAGGGCACGACCGCTGACACCGATGCTGGGCCCGCCTCCCCTCGCCACCGGGGCGACTCAGCCCCGGGATCTGATCCGGGTGGCGTTCGGCCCGTCCCTGCTGGCCCTGGTCATCCTCACGGCGATCACCCTGGTTCAGCTGGTGGTCGCCAACAGCGACCTCACCGGAACCCTCGGCGCGGTGGCCAGCATGTGGCTGGCCGTGCATCTGGTGCCGGTGTCCATCGGCGGCCAGCAGCTCGGGGTGCTGCCCCTGGCGCCGGTGGCGCTGATGGTGTGGGCGACCGCGCGCAGCACGGCCCGGATCACCCCGCCGACGGTGTCCTGGCTGATCGGGCGGTGGATCGTCGCCTCGGCGATCGGGGGACCCCTGGTGATCGCCGCGCTGTGCATGGCGATCGTGCTGGACGCCGCGTCGGTGCTCACCGAGTTGCAGACGCCCAATGCGCTGCAGGCCTTCGCCTGGGTGATCGCCGTGCACGGCTGCGGAGCCGCGATCGGGGTCGGCTCACGGGTGGGCCCGCGGGTCCTGGCCCGCTTCGGCCTGCCGCGATGGCTCACCGAGACCGTGCGCCCGGCCGGGATCGGACTCGGCGTCCTGCTCGCCCTGTCCGGCGCGGTGGTGACGGCCTCGCTCATCGTGCACTGGGGCACGATGCACGCCCTCTTCGGCATCACCGATTCCGTCATCGGGCAGGCGAGCCTGACGGTGCTGTCCCTGCTCTACCTGCCCAACGTGGTGATCGGCGCGGCGGCGGTGGCGGTCGGATCCAGCGCGCACATCGGTTTCGCGACCTTCAGCGCGTTCACCGTGTTCGGCGGCGACATCCCCGCCCTGCCGATCCTGGCGGCCCTGCCCTCGCCGCCACTGGGCCCGGTGTGGGTGGGTCTGCTGATCATCGGCGCGACCGCGGGCGTCGCGCTGGGGCAGCAGTGCGCGCTACGCCCGCAGCCGCCGGGAATCGCGGTCGCCAAGGTTGCCACCAGTGCGCTGCTCGCCGCCGCCGGATTGGCGGTGCTGGCCTTCGCGGCCGGCGGGCCGCTGGGCAACTTCGGGCGGGTCGGGGCCGAGCAGTTGACGCTGGCACCGGCGGCGTTGTTGTGGTTCTTCGTGGTCGGCGGAATGACATCGGTATTGGCCGGCGGTGTGCGGCGGCCCGAGCCGGAAGCGGAACCCTCAGCGGCGCAACGGCGTCCACCCGAGCCCGCCGCCGACAACACCGAGCTGCCCGAGGAACGTCCCGACCCCGAACCGGCCGCCGACGGCGGCGGAACCGACCGGGAACCGGCGGCCGGGACCGTTGCACCCGGACCCGCCGACGCCGAACCGGTCGCGCCGGAACCCGCGCTCGCGCCGCCCCCGGTGAGGCCCGCGCCGGATGTCGAGGACGTGGAGGACCTGATGTTCGCCGACTCCGACCGGGACCCGGGTTTCACCGCAGAGGGCCCGGCCGGCCGACTCGCCGGGGGATAGGCTCGTCGCCGTGCCCGACCCGATCAGCGTGCCGCCGTGCGCGCCGGCCCGGTTGGTGGTGCTGGCCTCGGGGACCGGGTCGCTGCTGGATTCGCTGCTGGCGGC
>CAYXOM010000422.1:0-14498 GCA_964466565.1 uncultured Mycobacterium sp. | reverse complement strand
CTGCCCCCGCCCCCGGGGTACCGCCCACCGGCCCCGGGCTTCCGGATCGGGGAGGGTCTGTCCTGGGCCTGGCAGAAGTTCGGCCGCCATGCGGCCCCGCTGGTCGTGGCGACCCTGATCTTCGGGCTGGTGCTCCTCGGGCTCAACCTGCTCTTCCAGCGGGTGCTGCAGACGGTCTCCCCGGAGGCCTTCACCGCCATCGAGTCCGGGGGCGCTCTGATCGAGACCACGACCCGGTCACTTACCGGGAGCGGTGTGGCCGTACTGACGCTGTCGTCCATCGTGCAAGTGGTGGTCGGCGGAGCGATCGCGGCCGCCTACTACGGCGGCCTGCTCGACATCGCCAACGGCCAGCCCGTCACCGTCGGGTCTTTCTTCCGCCCGCGCAACGTGGCATCGGTGATCATCGCCGCGGTGATCATCGACCTGCTGTTCACCCTCGGGCTGCTGCTGTGCATCCTGCCCGGTCTGGTGGTCTGGTTGTTCACCTGGTTCACCAAGGTGGCCGTCGTCGACGGCAACCTGTCACCGGTCGAGGGCATCAGGACCAGCTTCGCGATCGTCCGGGGCAATTTCGCGAAGGTGTTCTGGGCATGGCTGACCAGCGTCGGGATCCTGACCGTCGGCGCCCTGCTCTGCGGCGTCGGCCTGCTGGTCGCGGTGCCGGTCGCCTACCTGTTCGTGGTCTACACCTACCGCAAGCTCAGCGGCGGATCGGTGGCGCCGGCGACCGTCTAGGCCGCCCGCGCCCATGGTCGTTAGGCTCGCCTTGATGACCGAGTCCCAGCACCGGCACGGGTTCGCCACCCGGGCGATCCACGCCGGCTACCGCCCCGACCCGGCGACCGGTGCCGTCAACGCGCCGATCTACGCCAGCAGCACCTTCGCCCAGGACGAGGTCGGAGGTCTGCGGGGCGGTTTCGAGTACGCCCGCACCGGAAACCCGACCAGGTCGGCCCTGGAGTCGGTGCTCGCAGCCCTGGAGGGCGGGCGCTTCGGGCGCGCCTTCAGTTCCGGCATGGCCGCCGGTGACTGCGCGCTGCGGGCGGTGCTGCGCCCGGGTGACCACATCGTCATGCCCGACGACGCCTACGGCGGCACCTTCCGGCTCATCGACAAGGTGTTCACGCAGTGGGGCGTCCGGCACACCCCGGTCGAGCTCGGCGACCTAGACGGCGTGCGATCGGCGGTCAGGCCCGATACCCGGATGATCTGGGTCGAGACGCCCACCAACCCGCTGCTGTCGATTGCCGACATCGCGGCGATCGCCGAGATCGGCCGCGCTGTTGGGGCAACGGTGCTGGTGGACAACACTTTCGCCTCCCCGGCCCTGCAACAGCCGTTGCAGCTGGGAGCCGACGTCGTCCTGCACTCGACGACGAAGTACCTCGGCGGGCACTCCGACGTGGTCGGTGGGGCGCTGGTCACCGACAGCGCCGAACTGGACGAGATGTTCGCCTTCCTGCAGAACGGCGCGGGCGCGGTGCCCGGGCCCTTCGACGCCTACCTGACCATGCGCGGCATCAAGACCCTGGAGATCCGGATGCGCCGCCACACCGAGAACGCCACCCGGGTGGCCGAATACCTCGTCGGGCACCCCGCTGTGAGCCAGGTGCTCTACCCGGGGCTGCCCGGGCACCCGGGCCACCGCGTGGCGGCCGGGCAGATGCGCGGATTCGGGGGGATGGTGTCGGTCCGGATGCGCGGGGGGGCCGAGGCCGCGCGCAAACTCTGCGCGGCCACCGAGATCTTCATCCTGGCCGAGTCGTTGGGTGGGGTGGAGTCGCTCATCGAACACCCCGGTGCGATGACCCACGCCTCGACGGCGGGCTCGCAACTGGAGGTACCCGAGGACCTGGTCCGACTCTCGGTGGGGATCGAGGATTGCGCGGACCTGCTGGCCGATCTGGAGCAGGCGCTCGGCTAGTGCGGCCGGTGCACCTGAGCGCCCTCTCAGGCCAGGGCCGGTAGCACCGCCGCCGCCGTGATCGCGAGGTTCACCTCGTCGGCGCGTGCGGTCTCCGTCCAGGCACTGACGGTGATGCCGCCGGCTCGCTCCCCGGCCTTCAGGGCAGCCGTTTCGTCGAGCTGTAGAACTCTCGACAGAGCACCGGAAATGTTGAGCAGCGCGATCACCGCCGCAGTCGGCGGGTCCGGCCGGGTTCCGTGCAGCACGGCTGCCATCACGGCGGCCAGGACGACGTCGATACGGGACCGGTCGTGCAAAGGCCAGGCATAGCTGTTGCGGCGCAGACGATGTGAGGACAGCTGGATCTGGTGTATCTGCCCGGTGCGCAGCAGTTGGTCGAGGACGTCGTCCTCGGCCCGCCTGCGCAGCGCCTCAACGGCCTGCCGGGGGGTCATCGGAGCCCGTTGCAGTTCCGACAGCGCCGGACGGACCGCCGGATCCATCGGTACCGGGCCGCGCAGGGCGACCAGCCGCCCCGGCGGCACCGGATCTGACGGCACCGCCGGACGAACCCGGCAGCCGTAGGCGAGGTCGAGCAGCAGTGCCCCGGCCAGCAGCCGCCCCAATCCCGCCCGCTCGACGCGCGGCTGCGCGGCGTCGTTGTCGAGCAGCAGCAGCAGCAGATCCTCGGCGATCCGCGCCATGGTCCTACGGCTGGTAGGGCTCTGCCTTGACCAGCGTGACCGTGACCTTCTTGCCGCTGGGCACGGTGTATTCGCGGTCCTCGCCCTCGCGGGCGTTGAGCAGGGCGGCGCCCAGAGGAGAGTTGGGTGAGTAGACCTCGATGCTGGTGTCGCCGGCGCCCTCCTGGCGGGTGGCGATCAGGAAGGTCTCCTCCGAGGCCTGGTCGCCGTCGTAGTAGACCGTGACCACCGAGCCCGGCAGAGCCACCCCGGACTCGGTGGGCGCCTCGCCGACCTTGGCCGTGCTCAGCAGCTCCTGCAGTTGGCGGATCCGGGCCTCCTCCTGGCCTTGCTGCTCCCGGGCGGCGTGGTAGCCGCCGTTCTCCCGCAGGTCGCCCTCCTCGCGGCGATCGTTGATCTCGGCCGCGATGACGGGGCGGTGCGCGATGAGCAGGTCGAGTTCGGCCTTGAGCTTGTCGTAGGAATCCTGGGTCAGCCAGACCTGGGTATCGGTCATCTCCTCGCGCTCCTTCGGATCGTTCCGCGCGGTCCGCGGGTCAGGTCGCCTCGCTGCCGGGGAGGATGCGGACACTCCGCGTGTATCGCCCGTCCGGCCGGCGCACCAAGGCCCGGATAAGCAAGACACGGCTCCCCAGCAGGAACCGTGTTTGAGCCGATCATAGCACCGGGCCCAACCGGCGAGGGGGCGTTTCAGTCCGGCGACAGATAGCCGGGAATCTCGGTGCCGCACCCGTAGATGTCGCCGACGAACGGGCGGGTGTAGGACTTCACCGTGGTGGTGACCTGGATCGTTCGATCGGCCGCCGGCGGCACCACGATCTCGCGGCGGCCGGTTTCGGCGCCGTCCCGGGACCGGGCCCGCACGATACACACCACCGGCCGCGACGGGTCCTTTCGGGTCACGCTGATGGTGATCGAGACGGTCCGGTCGTCGAGCACTTCGAAGGCGGCGGACTCGCCGGAGACGTCGACTCCCTCGAAGCGTTGGTAGGCCACGGCGGCGAGGCCGACGCCGGCCGCAACCACCAGCAGTCCGAGCCCGATCGCCACCCGTCGGCGGGCCCGTGCGGACATTCCGGGACGGCCGTAGCGTGAAGCCGGCCGGGGTCGCCCTCCGGAGGAGTCGGTCATCGTTTCCGGGTCTTCCTCGACGGCGGCGGGCCGGATTTCGGCCGCCGCCAGCCTGGATGGGATCATGGCTGGACAAGCCTAACGCCCCCGCGGCGGTGAGCCCCACCGCGGCAGACACACCGAGGACGACGTGACCGAACTGCGCTTGATGGCGGTTCACGCCCACCCCGACGACGAATCCAGCAAGGGTGCGGCGACCTGCGCCCGCTACATCGACGAGGGCCACCGGGTGATGGTGGTCACCCTCACCGGGGGGGAGCGCGGCGACATCCTGAACCCGGCAATGGATCTGCCCGAAGTGCGCGACCGGATCGGTGATATCCGCCGCGACGAAATGGCCAGGGCCGCACAGATACTCGGCGTCGAGCACCGCTGGTTGGGCTATGTGGACTCCGGCCTGCCCGACGGCGACCCCGCCCCACCGCTGCCGGACGGCTGTTTTGCGACAGTGCCGTTGGCAGAGCCCGTGGCAAGGCTGGTCGCGCTGATCCGCGAGTTCCGTCCGCACGTGATGACCACCTACGACGAGAACGGCGGCTACCCGCACCCCGACCACATCCGATGCCACCAGGTCTCGGTCGCGGCGTTCGAGGCAGCCGCCGACCATGCCCTGCATCCCGAGGCCGGACCGGCCTGGGCGGTCTCCAAGCTCTACTACAACCACGGCTTCCTCCGAAGGCGGATGCAGTTGCTCCAGCACGAGTTCGCCCGCAACGGCATGGAGGGGCCGTTCGCCAAATGGCTGGAGACCTGGGACCCCGACGACGACGCCCACGTCAACAGGGTCACCACCCGGGTGCACTGCGCCGGCCACTTCGCCCGGCGTGATGACGCCCTGCGGGCGCACGCCACCCAGATCGACCCAGACGGGTTCTTCTTCGCGACCCCCCTAGAGTGGCAGCAGCGGCTGTGGCCGACCGAAGAGTTCGAGCTGGCCCGGTCCCGAGTGCCCGCCGTCCTGCCCGAAGACGACCTGTTCGCCGGAATCGAGGTCTTGGAGTGAGCCTCCCGCTGATGGGCAGTCTGCTGGCCGAGGAGATCAACCGCGGGCCCGACTACGGCAAGGCCAGCCCGGTCGGCCTGCTCGTCGTGGTGTTGCTGCTGCTCGGTGTGTTCGGCCTGATCTGGTCGATGAATCGTCATCTGAGGCGGGTGCCGCATTCGTTCGACGCCGACGAGCAGTCCGGCTCAGACGGCGGAGCCGCCGGGGATGACGCCCCGAAGGCCACCGGGTGAGCCCGGCGGTCAACGCGCTGGCCGGGTCGACCAGTCCGTACCTGCGCCAGCATGCCGACAATCCGGTGGCCTGGCAGGAGTGGACCGCCGAGACGCTCGAAGAGGCCCGTCGCCGGGATGTGCCGATCCTGTTGTCGATCGGGTACTCGGCCTGCCACTGGTGTCACGTGATGGCGCACGAGTCCTTCGAGGACGACGAGGTCGCGGCTGTCGCGAACGCCGGATTCGTCTGCATCAAGGTCGACCGGGAGGAACGGCCCGACCTCGACGCGGTCTACATGAACGCCACCGTCGCGATGACCGGGCACGGCGGCTGGCCCATGACCTGCTTCCTCACTCCCGACGGGCGGCCGTTCTTCTGCGGCACCTACTACCCCAGGGCGCAATTCCTCACCCTGCTCGCCGCGGTCGGCGAGACCTGGCGAACTCGCCGCGGCGAGGTCGAAGAGGCCTCCGAGCAGGTCACCGGCGAGCTCCGGCGGATGTCGGCCGGAATTCCCGGCGGCGGGCCGCAGGTCGACATCGCCCTGTGCGATGCGGCGGTGGCCTCGGTGTTGAGCCGGGAGGACACCGCGCGCGGTGGGTTCGGCGACGCCCCGAAGTTCCCGCCGTCGGCACTGCTGGAGGCGTTGCTGCGCAACCACGAGCGCACCGGAGCCGCCGGCCCGCTCGCCGCGGTGCGGCGGACCGGCGAAGCGATGGCCCGCGGCGGAATCTACGACCAGCTGGCCGGGGGTTTCGCCCGCTACAGCGTTGACGCCGAGTGGGTGGTGCCGCACTTCGAGAAGATGCTCTACGACAACGCCCTGCTGCTGCGGGTCTACGCGCACTGGGCGCGGCGGACCGCCGACCCGCTGGCGCGGCGGGTGGCCGCCGAGACCGCCGGGTTCCTGCTCGCCGACCTGGCCGACGGCGAGATGTTCACCTCCGCGCTGGACGCCGACGCCGCCGGCGCGGAGGGGTCGACCTACGTGTGGACTCCGGCGCAACTGCGCGATGTGCTCGGCGACGACGACGGCCGCTGGGCGGCGGAGGTCTTCGGGGTCACCGCGGCGGGAACCTTCGAGCACGGGACCTCGGTGCTGCAACTGCCCGTCGCCACCGACCCGCTGCCCGGGGCCGCCGATCGCTTCGCGCGGGTCCGGGCGGCCCTGCTCGCCAGTCGCCGCAGCCGCCCCCAGCCGCCCCGGGACGACAAGGTCGTCACCGCCTGGAACGGCCTGGCGATCACCGCGCTGGCCGAAGCCGGCGTCGCGCTCGGGGATCCGGGACTGATCGAGGCCGCCCGCCGGTGTGCCGCGCGGGTGACCGATCTCCACCTCGTCGACGGCCGGCTGCGCCGGGCCAGCCTCGGGGGGCGGGTCGGAGCCAGCGCGGCGATCCTGGAGGACCACGCCATGCTGGCCACCGGCCTGCTCGCGGTGTACCAAATCGGCGGTGAGCAGCACTGGCTGGATTACGCCGTCGAGCTGGTGGATCTCGCACTTGAACACTTCGCCGACCCTGACCGGCCGGGCGGATGGTTCGACTCCGCCGACGACGCCGAGACGCTGGTGGTGCGACCGGCCGACCCGGTCGACGGGGCCACGCCGTCGGGTGCGGCGTCGATCGCCGAGGCGCTGCTGAGCGCCGCGCACCTGGTCGATGCCGATCGTGCCGGGCGCTACCGGGAGGCGGCCGCCGAGACCCTGCGGGCGCATTCCCAGTTGCTGGCCCGCGCACCGCGCTCGGGCGGGCACTGGCTGGCGGTCGCCGAGGCCGCCGTGCGCGGGCCGCTGCAGATCGCCGTGGCCACCGACGATCCCGACTCGGCTCTGTTGGCGCAGGCCCGCCGGATAGCGCCGGGTGGGGCCGTCGTCGTCGGCGGCGGTGCGGACTCCATCCCGCTGCTGGCCGGGCGGGGCCGGGTCGGCGGTGCCGACGCCGCTTACGTCTGCCGCGGCGCGGTGTGCGATCTCCCGGTCACCGACGGCACCGAACTCGCGGCCGCGCTCGGGGTGCCGGTGTAGCGTGTCCGTCATGCGCGGCCCCGACCACATCGAGGCGACAGTCAGACGGTATCTGGAGCTGGTGGCCGGCGGCACCGCCGATCAGATCGCCGATTTGTACGCCGATGACGCCACCGTCGAGGATCCGGTGGGCGGCGGCGAGGTGCACATCGGCCGTAGCGCGATCGCGGGGTTCTACCGCAATATCGAGAACGCCGAGCGCGCAACGGAACTATTGACGCTGCGGGTGGCCGGTCACGAGGCGGCGTTCGTGTTCGCCATCACCGTCGGTGCCGGCGAGCACCGGGTCCGAATCGAGCCCATCGACGTGATGGTCTTCGACGACACGGGCAAGATCTCGGCCATGAAGGCGTACTGGTCGCCCGCCAACGTCACTCCGGTCTGATCCTCACGGTCAGAAGAGGCGCAAACGCTCAGGCCGATCGGTGGTTTGCGGTCAGAAGACCGCAAACCACATGGCGATGTAGTGGCACAGGGCGGCCACCGCGGTACACGCGTGGAAGAACTCGTGGTGGCCGAAGGTCCGGGGCCACGGGTCAGGCCATTTGAGCGCGTAGAACACCCCGCCAACGCTGTAGATCACCCCGCCGACGATCAGCAGCACAACCGCGACGACACCGGCTCCGTTGATGATCGGTCCGATGAACCACGCCGCCACCCAGCCCAGCAGAAGGTAGAGCGGCACGCCCACCCAGCGCGGCGCCGAGGGCCAGAACATCTTCAGCAGCACCCCGGCCAGCGCGCCGAACCAGACGATCGCCAGCAGCATCGTCCCGTCGCTTTCGGGAAGCGCGAGCAGGGCGAACGGCGTGTAGGACCCGGCGATGAACACGAAGATCATCGAGTGGTCCAGCCGCTTCATCCAGGTCCAGGCCCGCCGCGACGTCCAGCGGACGCGGTGGTAGGCGCCGCTGACGGCGAACATCCCGACGCTGGTCGCCGTGTAGACCAGCGTCGCTATCCCGGCCCGGGTGGAGTCCAGCGACCAGGACACCGCCACCAGGGCGATCCCGGCGGCCGCGGCCACCGCCGCGGCATAGACGTGGATCCACCCCCGGGCCCTGGGCTTGCCGAGGAACTCGGCCACCTGGTCGACGACGGCCTCGGGGAAGTCCTCGGCGGTTGTCCGGCGCGGACCCGTCGTCTCGATCTCCACGGTCCCCTACCCCACGTCGCGATCTGGATCGGACACCGCCACAGTAGTCTTTCTGTCCGTGGAGATCATTCCGCGCCGCCTCAACGAACCGGCATACCGGCTCTACGAGATGCGGCTGCGGCAGGAGCTCGCGCAGGCCCCGGCTTCCCTCCCGCGCCACATCGCGGTCCTGTGCGACGGAAACCGGCGGTGGGCCCGCGACGCCGGCCACGACGACGTCAGCCACGGCTACCGGGTCGGCGCCGACAAGATCGCCGAGATGCTGCGGTGGTGCGCCGACGCCAGAATCGAGATGGCGACGGTGTACCTGCTCTCCACCGAGAACCTGGGCCGTGACGCCGGCGAGTTGACCTGCCTGATCGACATCATCACCGAGGTGGTCGAGGAGATCTGCGCCCCGGCGAACCGGTGGAGCGTGCGCACCGTGGGCGACATCGAATTGCTCGGCGAGGACACCGCACGGCGGCTGCGCGAGGCGGTCGACGGAACAGCCGGAACCGCCTCGGCCGGATCCCTCCACGTCAACGTGGCCGTGGCCTACGGGGGCAGGCAGGAGATCGTCGATGCGGTGCGAACTCTGCTCGGCAAACAACTCGCCGAAGGTGCCACCGCCGAGCAGATGATCGAGGCGGTCACCACCGAGGGCATCTCGGAGAACCTCTACACCTCCGGCCAGCCCGACCCGGACCTGGTGATCCGCACTTCCGGCGAGCAGCGGCTCAGCGGTTTCCTGCTGTGGCAGAGCGCCTACTCGGAGATGTGGTTCACCGAGGCGCACTGGCCGGACTTCCGCCGGGTGGACTTCCTGCGTGCCCTGCGCGACTACAGCCGCCGCCACCGGCGCTACGGGGTGTGACCGCGTCAGAGCTTGCGCAGCCGCAGCCGGTTGATCGAGTGGTCGGCGTCCTTGCGCAGCACCAGCGTCGCGCGCGGCCGGGTTGGCAGGATGTTCTCGATCAGGTTCGGCAGGTTGATGGACTGCCAGATTTCGCGGGCGGCGTTGACCGCCTGGTCGTCGGTCAACGCGGCGTAGTGATGGAAATGCGACGCCGGGTCGGCGAATGCGCCGGCCCGCATGGCCAGGAACCGTTCGACGTACCAGGCCTCGATGTCCTCGATACGGGCGTCCACGTAGACTGAGAAGTCGAACAGATCCGACACCATCAGCCGCGGGCCGGTCTGCAGGACGTTGAGTCCCTCGAGGATCAGGATGTCGGGATGGGTGACGACGTGCTTCTCGCCGGGCAGGATGTCGTAGGCCAGATGTGAGTAGACCGGGGCGCATACCGAGTCCGAACCCGACTTGACGGACGTGACGAAGCGCATGAGCGCCCGGCGGTCGTAACTCTCCGGGAATCCCTTGCGGTGCAGCAGACTGCGCCGTTGCAACTCGGCGTTGGAATGGAGGAAGCCGTCGGTGGTCACCAGGTCGACGCGGGGGTGGTGCCCCCAGCGGGAGAGCAGAGCCTGCAGGACGCGGGCGGTGGTCGACTTGCCCACCGCCACGCTTCCGGCGACGCCGATCACGAACGGGACCGGTCGGTCGGGATTCTGCCGGGGCTCGCCGAGGAACTCCGCGGTGGCGGCGAAGAGCCCCTGGCGGGCCGCGACCTGAAGGTGGATCAGCCGGGCGAGCGGCAGGTAGACCTCCTCGACCTCGAGCAGATCGATCTGCTCGCCGATGCCACGCAGGCCCCTCAACTCCTCCTCGGTGAGTTTGAGCGGGGTGGACATGCGCAGGGCGCGCCACTGGACTCGGTCGAACTCCAGATAGGGGCTCGCCTCGCTCGGCCGCGCCATGGGCCCAAGTGTGGCAGCTACCGTTGGCTCTGTGGAGTCCGGCCGCCTCGTCGAGGAGTATCTGAAGCTCGGTCTGCGCTTCGACCGCATCGAGAACGGCTACGTGGACTCCTTCACCGGTGACCCGGCACTGCGCCGCATGGTGGCCGACGAGCCCCCGCCCGTCCCGGCCGCCCTGGCCGCCGCCGCGGAGCGGTTGACGGCCGCGCTCGCCGATGTGCCGCGCTCCGCGTCGTTCACCGAGCAGCGGGCTGACTTCATCGCGGCCCACCTGCGCGCGCTGGCCTGCGCCGCGCGCAAGTTCGACGGAGCGGACGTGGGCTTCGTGGCGGAGGTGAGCTGCTATTTCGACGTCGAGATCACCCGCGGCGACGCCGGGCGCTATCGGGAGGCCCACCGCCGGATCGACGCCGTGCTGGGTGGGTCGGGTCCGCTGGCCGAGCGGATGGAGGCCGACCGGCGGGCCGAGGAGATCCCGCCCGAGCGTCTCGAGGAGTGCGTCCAGGCGTTCTCCAGTGCGCTGCGCGACGTCGTGCGCGCGAAATTTCCGCTGCCGGAGGGCGAGACCGTCGTCTACGAGGTGGTGACCGACAAACCGTGGTCGGGGTTCAACTACTACGACGGCCGCTATCGCTCCCGGGTCGCGGTCAACGCAGACCTACGCCAGCAGATGTCGCACCTACCGGGGCTGATCGCCCACGAGTCCTATCCGGGACACCACACCGAACACTGCCGCAAGGAGGAGCGCCTGGTCGCCGGCCTGGGTCACGGCGAGCAGACGATCTTCCTGGTCAACACCCCGCAGTGCCTGATGGCCGAGGGCCTGGCGGATCTGGCGCTGCACGCCGCGATCGGCCCGGGCTGGGGGCGCTGGGCCGCCGGGATCTATGCCGAGCTCGGCCTGCGCTTCGACGGCGAGCGGGCCGAGGCGCTGGCCGAAGCCCGGGCTGCGCTGGCGGAGGTCCGCCAGGACGCGGCCCTGATGCTGCACGACGAGCATCGCGACGCCGAGGAGGTGGCGGCCTTCCTGCGGCGATGGCTGCTCGTCGACGACCGGCGGGCCCGACAGATGCTGCGGTTCCTGTCCTCGCCGCTGTGGCGGGCCTACACCAGCACCTACGTCGAGGGATACCGGCTGCTGAAGGCGTGGCTGGACGACCGGCCGGCCGGGCAGGATCCGGCCGAGCGGTTCACCCGGTTGCTCGACGAGCCGCTGATCCCGTCGGCGCTGCGCGGGGCGGCCTGAGCGGATCGCCCGCCGGGCCGACTAGGCTTTCCCCATGACCACCGAGGCCATCCGGTCCGACGCCGCCGCGCCCGGCGTCGAGTACGCCGCCACCGCCAGCACCGCCTACCGGGCGGCCCTGGACATCATCGAGTCCGTCGAACCGCGCATCGCCGCGGCCACCCGCAAGGAGCTGGATGATCAGCGCCACTCGCTGAAACTGATCGCCAGCGAGAACTACGCCTCGCCGGCGGTGCTGCTGACCATGAGCACCTGGCTGTCGGACAAGTACGCCGAGGGCACGGTGGGCCACCGGTTCTACGCCGGCTGCCAGAACGTCGACGAGATCGAGTCGATCGCCGCCGAGCATGCTCGCGAGTTGTTCGGCGCGCCATATGCATACGTGCAACCGCACTCCGGGATCGACGCCAACCTGGTCGCCTTCTGGGCGATCCTGGCCACCCGGGTCGAGTCGCCCGCGCTGGCCGAAGCCGGCATGAAGTCGGTCAACGACCTCTCCGAGGCGGAGTGGGAACGGCTGCGCGCCAAACTCGGCAGCCAGCGCCTGATGGGCATGTCCCTGGACGCCGGGGGTCACCTCACCCACGGCTTCCGTCCGAACATCTCCGGAAAGATGTTCTCCCAGCGCAGCTACGGCACCGACCCCGAGACCGGACTGCTGGACTACGACGCGATCGCCGCCGCGGCCCGGGAGTTCAGGCCGCTGATCCTGGTGGCCGGCTACTCCGCCTATCCCCGGCGGGTGAACTTTGCCCGGATGCGCGAGATCGCCGACGACGTCGGTGCCACCTTCATGGTCGACATGGCCCACTTCTCCGGCCTCGTCGCCGGGAAGGTGCTCGTCGGCGACGAGGACCCGGTGCCGCACGCCCACATCGTGACCACCACTACCCACAAGTCGTTGCGCGGGCCGCGCGGCGGTCTGGTGCTGGCCACCGCGGAGTACTCCGACTCCGTCGACAAGGGCTGTCCGATGGTTCTCGGCGGCCCGCTGTCGCACGTCATGGCCGCCAAGGCGGTGGCCTTCGCCGAGGCCCGCCAGCCGTCCTTCCGGGCTTACGCGCAGCGGGTGGCCGACAACGCCCAGGCATTCGCCGACGGCCTGATGCGCCGCGGCGCCCGGCTGGTGACCGGCGGCACCGACAACCACCTGGTGCTGCTCGACGTTCAGTCCTTCGGGCTCACCGGCCGTCAGGCAGAGGCCGCACTGCTGGACGCCGGCATCGTCACCAACCGCAACTCGATCCCCGCCGACCCCAATGGCGCGTGGTACACCTCCGGGATCCGGTTCGGAACCCCGGCCCTGACCACCCGCGGCTTCGGATCGGCCGAGTTCGACCGGGTCGCCGAACTGGTGGTGGAGGTGCTGTCCAACACCTCGCCGACCTCGGGCCCCAACGGCCCCTCGAAGGCCAAGTACGCCCTCGTCGACGCCACCGCCGACTGGGTCCGCGCGGCGGGCGCCGAACTGCTCGAGGCCAACCCGCTCTACCCTGGGCTGACTCTGTAGACCCCCTCTGTCCGCCCCCGGCTAGCCCCGCGAGCAGACGCAAATGTCCGGCGACACGCCGGATCCCGGTGACACCTGTGTCTGCTCGGCCGACGGGTTTCTCCAGAACAGCCGTTAACCTCGGTTACAGTAATCGCATGGGGCCCAAACCCGTCGCCAATGCGCTGACCCTCGAACTCGAGCCCGTCGTCGCCGACAACCTGGCTCGCCACCTGGACACCGCCGACGAGTGGTACGCCCACAACTTCGTGCCGTTCGGCGAGGGCGAGAACTTCGCCTTCCTCGGCGGCCGGGACTGGGATCCCTCGCAGGCGAGCCTCCCGCAGGACGTCGTCGACGCCCTGGAGGTGCTGTTGGTGACCAAGGACAACCTGGCGGGGTACCACCGTGAACTGGTCGAGCGGTTCATCCTCGAGGACAAATGGGGCCGCTGGATGGGCCGGTGGACCGCCGAGGAGAACCTGCACGCCATCGCCCTGCGCGATTATCTGGTGGTAACCCGCAACTTCGACCCGACCGCCAACGAGAAGGTGCGCATCGCCCACGTGATGCGCGGCTACCGGGCCGACTCCTACACCCAGATAGAGACGCTGGTGTTCATGGCGCTCTACGAGCGCGCCCACGCGGTCTTCGTCCGCAACCTGGCGGCCAGGGCAATCGATGAGGTGCTGGCGAACCTGCTCGGCCGGATCGCCCGCGACGAGGAGCGCCATGAGGAGTTCTTCGCAAACCTGGTGACGCACTGCCTGGAGCGCCACCGCGAGGAGACCGTTGGGGCGGTTGCCCGGCGCAGCGCCGAACTCGGCGTGGTCGGCGGCGACATCGTCGAATACGCCGAGAAACTGCGCAGCGTCGCGCAGGCCGGGATCTTTTCCGCCGAGGACGCCCGGCGAGTGGTCGGCGACCGCATCACCGCCTGGGGCCTGGCCTCGGATCCGGCCTGCCGCGAATTCGTTCCGGCCTGACGCCCGCGCGGCGCGCCGCGGTCGCACCCGGCAACGGTCGCGGGTAGCGTCGGCTTCCGATGGCCGGTGAGCCCCAGGAGCGCCTGTGACCGACCCGCACCCGCGGACCTATGTGCTCGACACCTCGGTTCTACTTTCCGATCCGTGGGCCCCGACCCGGTTCGCCGAGCATCAGGTGGTCATCCCGCTGGTGGTGATCAGCGAACTCGAGGCCAAACGCCACCATCACGAGCTGGGCTGGTTCGCCCGCCAGGCGCTGCGCCTGCTCGATGACCTGCGCCTCGAACATGGCCGGCTCGACCAGCCCATCCCGGTGGGCGACCAGGGCGGCAGTCTGCACGTGGAGCTCAACCACAGTGATCCCGCGGTGCTGCCGGCGGGTTTTCGCACCGACACCAACGACGCGCGGATTCTGGCCTGCGCGGCGAACCTGGCCGCTGAGGGCCGGCGGGTCACCCTGGTCAGCAAGGACATCCCGCTGCGGGTGAAGGCCGGCGCCGTCGGTCTGGCCGCCGACGAGTACCACGCCCAGGACGTCATCACCTCGGGCTGGACCGGCATGGCTGAGGTAGAGATCCGTCCGGCCGAGGTCGACCTGCTCTTCGCCGATGGGGAGATCGACCTCGCCGAGGCGCGCGACCTGCCGTGCCACACCGGGATCCGCCTTCTGGGCGGGACGTCGCACGCGCTCGGCCGCCTCAACGCCGACAAACGGGTGCAGGTGATCCGCGGGGACCGCGAGGTGTTCGGGCTGCGCGGCCGCTCGGCCGAACAGCGGGTGGCCCTGGACCTGCTCCTCGACGAGTCGGTCGGGATCGTCTCGCTGGGCGGC
>CAYXOM010000421.1:0-4846 GCA_964466565.1 uncultured Mycobacterium sp. | reverse complement strand
CGTCGCCGACACGCTCGACACCGGGTCCCGGCGAGCCTCCGGGCAGCGGATCGTCCTGGCTCCGGGTGCGTCGGGCATGTCGGAGGAGTCGCTGCGAATCGTGTTGACCCACGAGCTCTTTCACCTCGCCGCCCGGGTCGAGACCGCCGTGGATGCGCCGCGCTGGATCACCGAGGGAGTGGCCGACTTCGTCGCCCGCAGGCCCGCACCGCTGCCGCCGCCCGACGAGCGGGGGCCCGCCTCGCTGCCGCGTGACTCCGATCTCGACGTGGCCGGGCCGGCGCGCTCGGCGGGCTATGACCGAGCCTGGTGGTTCGCGCGGTTCGTGGCCGAGGAGTACGGCACCGACGGCCTGCGCCGCTTCTACCGCGCGGCCTGCGGTCCCGGACACCGTGGCCTGGGCGCGGCCGCCCGAGAGGGACTGGGTGAGGATCTGGCCGCCGTGGCGCGGAAATGGGAGCGCTGGCTTGCCCGGTAGTGCCCGCCACAGCGGCTAGCGTGACTGACGATGACACGAATCCTGCTGGTCACCAATGACTTTCCACCCCGTCCGGGTGGTATTCAGTCCTACCTCGAGCAGTTCGTCGAGCGATTGTCCGGCATCGATGGCGAGGAGGTGACGGTGTACGCCCCGCAGTGGAAGGGGGCTGACGACTACGACCGCGCGGCGGGTTTCCCGATCGTCCGTCACCCCGGGACCCTGATGGTGCCCGAATCCGGTGTCGAGCGGCGGATGCGTGCCCTGATCGCCGAGCGCGGCGTGGAGACGGTCTGGTTCGGTGCGGCCGCCCCACTGGCCCTGCTGGCGCGCCGGGCCCGACAGGCCGGTGCGGCCCGCATCGTGGCCAGCACGCACGGCCACGAGGTCGGGTGGTCGATGCTGCCGGGCGCACGTTCGGCGCTGCGGCGGATCGGCGAGAGCACCGACGTGGTGACCTACGTCAGCCGCTACACCCGTGGCCGGATCGCGGCTGCCTTCGGGCCTTCGGCCTGCCTCGAGCACCTGCCGCCGGGGATAGACACCAACCGGTTCCGGCCCGACCCGGCCGCCCGCGACCGGTTGCGCGCCGAACTGGGACTGGGTGGGTGCCCCACGGTGGTGTGCGTCTCGCGCTTGGTGCCGCGCAAGGGTCAGGACATGCTGATCGACGCCTGGCCGCGGATCCGCCGCAGGTTCGAC
Source organism: uncultured Mycobacterium sp. (assembly GCA_964466565.1). Lineage (GTDB taxonomy): Bacteria > Actinomycetota > Actinomycetes > Mycobacteriales > Mycobacteriaceae > Mycobacterium. Next base: position 3,666 of record CAYXOM010000421.1, on the reverse strand, counting down.
GGCGCGGCGCTGGTGATCGTGGGCGGCGGACCCTACCGCCGAGCCCTGGAACGGCGCGCGGCGGCGCGCGGGGTCGCCGGGCAGGTGGTCTTCACCGGTTCGGTCCCGACGGTGGACCTGCCCGCCTATTTCGCGCTGGCCGACGTCTTCGCGATGCCGTGCCGCACCCGCGGTGCCGGCCTGGACGTCGAGGGGCTGGGCATCGTCTTCCTGGAGGCCTCCTCTGCCGGGGCGCCGGTCGTGGTGGGCGATTCCGGGGGCGCCCCCGAGACGGTCCTCGACGGACGCACCGGTCTGGTGGTCGACGGCCGCTGCCCTGATCGGATCGCCGAGGCGGTCGGCGGGCTGCTCTCCGATCCGCGGCAGGCCCGCCGGCTGGGGCAGGCCGGCCGAGACTGGGTGCGGGACCAGTGGAACTGGGACACCCATACCGTCCGGCTGGCCGAACTGCTGCGGGTGGCCCGCTTCCCGCCGTCGGGGTAGCCCGGCTCGGCCGGATGTGTGAGACTCGCTGCCGTGCACAGCATTCAGATCGCGGACCAGACTTTCGTTGCCGCCGATCCCGCCGCGGTGGGTCGGGCCGTGTCAGATCGTGCGGACTGGCGCCGCTGGTTTTCGGACCTGCAGCTCGAGGTGGTCGAGGACCGCGCTGAGAAGGGTGTGCGGTGGAAGGTCGCCGGACCGGCGTCGGGCACCATGGAGATTTGGCTGGAGCCCGTGCTGGACGGGGTGATGCTGCACTATTTCCTGCATGCCGAACCCGCCGCGGCGGCCGGCGGGTCCGCGGCGAGGATGACCCACCGGCGCCGGGTCGCGGGCAAACGGATGGCCTTCGAGGTCAAGAACCGGCTGGAGGCCCGTCGGCCGGTCGGCGTCGCGCCCGCCCGCTGATACGGTTCTCCCATCCGGGGCCTCGGTGGTGTGCACGACAGGAAGCGAACAGTGGCGGACAGGACTGCGCAGACCATCCACATCGACGCGGATCCGGAAACCGTGATGGGCGTGATCGCCGACATCAACTCCTACCCGGAATGGGTCTCGGAGTACACCGAGGCGGAGGTCCTCGAGGCCGACCTCGACGGCTATCCGATGGTGGCGCGGCTGGTGCTGGAGGCCGCGGTGCTCTCCGACACCATGGTGCTCGAATACGACTGGCCGGCCGACCGGCGGTCGGTGCGCTGGTCGCTGGTCTCCAGCGGGCTGCTGAGGTCGCTGGACGGCGCCTACCGGCTCACGCCGGCCGATGGCGGCACCGACGTCACCTACGAACTGTCGGTGGACCTGACCATCCCGATGATCGGGCTGCTCAAGCGCAAGGCTGAACGGCGGCTGACCGACACCGCGCTCAAGGACCTGAAGAAGCGGGTCGAGGGCTGAGGCGTGACCCGGATCGGCTTCTTCGTCGGCAAAGGCGGGGTCGGCAAGTCCACCCTCGCGGCAGCGAGCGCGGTTCGCACCGCCCTCAACGGCCGGCGTGTCCTGCTTGTCTCCACCGACCAGGCGCACTCCCTGTCCGAGATCCTCGGCGTGCCGGTCACCCCGGGCGTGGATCCGGTCCGGGTCCTCACCGAGGAGCGCGGCGGGCAGGCAGTCGGCGGCGGGCATCTCGACGCGCTGGCGCTCGACACCCTGGCGCTGCTGGAGTCCGCGTGGCGGACCGGGGCCGGCGTGCTGGCCGCACGGTTGCCGTCCTCGGACCTCGGGGAGCTGGCCCCCGAGGAGCTGTCGATGCTGCCCGGGATCCAGGAGGTGCTGGGTCTGCAGTGGGTGGAACAGCTCGCGGGGACCGGACAGTGGGATCGCCTGGTGGTGGACTGTGCCTCCACCGCCGATGCCCTGCGGATGCTGACGCTGCCGGCCGCCTTCGCCCACTACCTCGAGCGCTGCTGGCCGCGGCACCGCAGGCTGGCGGCTGCGGGCCGGGACGCCCGCACCGCCGCCGCGGCCGTGCTGGCCGAGGCGCTGGCCGTCGGCCTGGAGTCCTGCGCGCAGATGCTGAACGACCCCGACCGGGCGGCGGCCCACCTGGTGCTCACCCCGGAACGGGTGGTGGCCGCCGAGGCGGTGCGTACCCTCGCCGCGCTCAGCGTCGCCGGGGTGCCGGTGGCGGAACTGATCGTCAACCAGGTGCTGTCCTGCGACGAGTCCTATGAATACCGCAACCTTCCCGACCACCCGGCTTTCGACTGGTACTCCGCACGCATCGCCGAGCAGCAGGCGGTGCTCGACGAACTGGACCGGACCACCGGCGGGGTCCGGCTGCTGCTCGCCCCGCGGCTGCCCGGTGAGCCGATCGGGCCCAAGGCGCTGGGCGCACTCCTCGACGATGCGCGGCACACCGGTGTTGCCGCGCCCCCCGCGCCGCTGCGCGGTGACGTCGACCGGGAGTCGGGATCCGGGATGGACGCTGTCTACCGGCTGCGGCTGCGGCTGCCGCGGCTGGCTCCCGGCGCGCTGAGCCTGGGCCGGGCCGGCGACGACCTGATCGTCGGAGTCGGCGCAACGCGCCGGCGGGTGCGGCTGGCACCGGTCCTGCGCCGCTGCGTGGTCGGCAGCGCGCACCTGCGCGGCGCGGAACTGATAGTCCGGTTCCGGCCGGACCCGAAGTTGTGGCCGCAGGCGCCCGAGGACCGCCGATGAGCGCGGGCCGCCCCGAGATCGGCCCCGAACTGCGCCAACTCGCCCAGGCGATCCTCGACCGCCTCGACCCGGCCCTGCGCAGCCTCGGCGCCCTGGGCGGCGAGGGCGGCGCCGCGGGCAGTTGCCAGCAGGCCTGGTGCCCGGTTTGCGCGCTGGCCGCGCTGGTCACCGGCGAGCAGCATCCGCTGCTGGACGGCGTCGCCGAGCACTCCGCGGCGCTGACGGCGCTGATCCGGGCGATGCTCGCCGAACCCGCCGGCCCGGCCGGCGGGGAACCCGGGACGGCGCAGCCGGGCGCGCCCGGGAAGCCGGGCCGCTACGAACACATTCCGATCGTGGTCGAGCCGGACGTGCCGGTCACGGCCGAGGTCGACGTGCCCGTGGCGCTCCGGGATTGACCCCCTCGGTAGAGTTCGATGCAAGGCCACGCCGTCGCGTGCGCTCCCCGATGGAGGGTCTATGTGGTACTACCTGTTCAAGTACGTCTTCATGGGCCCCCTGCTCGCCTTGATGACCCGGCCGCAGGTCGAGGGCCTGGAGCAGCTGCCGAAGTCCGGCCCGGCGATTCTGGCCAGTAACCATCTGGCCGTGGTGGACAGTTTCTTCCTGCCCCTCGTCGTGCGCCGCCGGATCACGTTCCTGGCCAAGTCGGAGTACTTCACCGGCGGCGGACTGCGCGGCGGGTTCAAGCGGTGGTTCATGACGGTCTCCGGCCAGGTGCCGATCGACCGCTCCGACGCCGACGCCGCGCAGGCGGCGATGAGTACCGCGGCCCGGCTGCTCGGCGAGGGCAAGCTCCTCGGGATGTATCCGGAGGGCACCCGGTCACCGGACGGCAGGCTCTACAAGGGCAAGACCGGCTTGGCGCGGCTCGCGCTGCAGACCGGGGTCCCGGTCATCCCGGTGGCGATGATCGGCACCGACGCGGTCAACCCGCCCGGCTCCCGGATGTGGCGCTTCGGCCGGGTCACAGTGCGCTTCGGAGCGCCGATGGACTTCTCCCGCTTCGACGGGATGGCCGGCAAC
>CAYXOM010000420.1:0-4384 GCA_964466565.1 uncultured Mycobacterium sp. | reverse complement strand
AGACTGGTGAACAGCGCGTCCTGGATGCCCTCGAAGATCTCGTTGCCCTCGGCATCGGTGATCGCGTCGTTGGTCATCAGGTGCCCGACGTTGCGGACGAACAGCAGACTGCGCCCGGGAAGGGTGAACGATGAGCCGTCCGGCGCGAGATATTCGCGGTCGGCGCGCAGCACCCGGGTGAAGGTGCGGCCGTTCTTGGTCACCTCCTCGGCGAGATCGCCTCTGTTGAGCCCCAGCCAGTTCCGGTAACCGAGGACCTTGTCGTCGGCGTCGACGGCGGCCACCGAATCCTCGAAGTCCATGATGGTGGTGACCGCCGACTCCAGCACGACGTCGGTGATGCCGGCCGGATCGGTCGACCCGATCGGGGACTCCGGATCGATGAGGATCTCGATGTGCAGGCCGTGGTTGACGAGCAGGATCGACGCCGGCGCGTGGGGGTCGCCGAGGTAGCCGGCGAACTGGTCGGGATCGGTCAGGCCGGTGACACTGCCGTCGGCGAGGGTCACCGCGAGGGCGCCGTCGGTCACCCGCAGCGCGGTGGCAGCCAGATAGGAGCCGTCGCGCAGCGGCACCGCGTCGTCAAGGAAGCGGCGGGCGTAGGCGATCACCTTGTCCCCGCGAACCCGGTTGTATCCAGGCCCGCGCTGCGCGCCGTCCTCCTCGCCGATCACGTCGGTGCCGTAGAGCGCGTCGTAGAGCGAGCCCCACCGGGCGTTGGCGGCGTTGAGCGCGAAGCGGGCGTTGAGGATCGGCACCACCAACTGGGGCCCCGCCGTCGAGGTGATCTCCGGGTCTACCCCGGAGGTGGTGATGACGAAATCCGGCGGTTCGGGCTGCAGGTAGCCGATCTCGGTCAGCAAGGCTTTGTACTCGGCCGGGTCGGCCCCGCCGATCACGTGCTGACGATGGAAGCGGTCGAGCTGTTCCTGAAGCGCGGCGCGACGGTCGAGCAGCTCGGCGTTGCGCGGGGTCAGGTCGGCGACGACCTTGTCGACGCCGGTCCAGAAAGCGTCGGGGTCGATCCCGGTCCCCGGCAGCGCCTCGTCGGTGATGAAGTCGTAGAGGCCTCGGGCAACCCGCAGGTTGCCGACGGACACCCGGTCAGTCATGCACTCCTCCTCACTTGCCGATGCTATCGGGCCGCGCCGGGGCGCCGGCGGGCACCGCGCGGACGCTCGATGCCGTCAGCCCCGGTGCATCCCGTCGCGGGCCGTCCCGACCAGGTCCTCGACGAGATCCTCCAGGGCCACCATCGCACAGACCGCTCCGCTGTCCCCGGTGACCAGCGCAAGGTGGCTGTTGGCCTGGCGCAGCTGTGACAGCGCGTCGGGCAGCGGCATTCCGGCGGTCAGCCGCGGCAGCGGGCGCACCAGAGCGCCGCTGACCGCGGTGTCGGGTTGGTCGACCAGGTCGAGCACGTCCTTGACGTGGACGAAACCGGTGTACTGGCCGGTGTCGTCGACCACCGGGAACCGCGAGTATCCCGTCTGCGCCAGCGCCTGTTCGATCGTCGCCACCGTCGGTCCGCTGCCGGGTGCCGCGGCGGGCACCGAGCGGATGTCGGCCAGGGGTATCGCGACGTCGTCGACAACCCGATTGCGGATCTGCAGGGCCCGCGACACCCGGGTGTGCTCCTCGGGGTCGAGCAGCCCCTCCGAGCGCGACTCAGCGACCATCTCGGCGAGTTCGACAGTCGACACCGTGACGTCCAGTTCGTCTTTGGGCATGACGCCGAAGGCCCGCAGCGTGAGGTTCGCGCACAAGTTGTAGAACGCGATGAACGGCCGGGCGGCTCGCATGTAAGCCAGGTAGAAGGGGATCAGCACCATCGCGGTGGACTCCGGTCCGGCGATGGCGATGTTTTTGGGGACCATCTCGCCGAGCAGCACGTGCAATGTCACGACAATCGACAGCGCCACCAGGAAGGAGACCGTGTACAGCGCGGCGTCGGGAATTCCGGCGGCGGCGAAGGGTTTCTTGAGCAGCTGCGCCACTGCCGGCTCGGCCACCCGGCCCAGAAGGATCGAGCATACGGTGATGCCCAATTGGGCACCGGCCAGCATCTGCGAGAGTTGCTCGCCGGCCTTGATCACCGCGACGGCGCGCTTCTTGCCCTGTTCGGCCAGCGCCTCGAGCCGGTCGCGCCGGGCCGAGATCAGGGCGAACTCCGAACCGACGAAGAACGCGTTGGCGGCGAGCAGCACGAAGGTCAGCGCGACTCCCAGGAGATCACCGGTCATGGGTCTGCTCCGCTGCGTTCTCCGGGGCACCGACCCGGCTCAGGGCGAGCCGGTCGATGCGGCGGCCGTCCATTGACAGCACGGTGGCCCGCCAGCACACCTGCCCGTCGCCGGGTCCCTCGGGGTTGAAGGCGGGCAACTGCACGCACTCGCCGGGGCCGGGGATGTGCCCGAGCCGCTCCAGGACCAGCCCGCCGATCGTCTCGTACTCGCCCTCGGGGGCGCGGAACCCGACGGCGCTGGCGACCTCGTCGATCCGCAGCAGGCCCGACACCTCCCAGTCGTGACCATTGCGCCGGACATCGGGGGTGGCGTCGTCGTGCTCGTCCCGGACGTCGCCGACGATCTCCTCGATGAGGTCCTCCACGGTCACCATGCCCGCGGTGCCGCCGTACTCGTCGACCACCAGAGCGGTCTGCAGGCCGTTGCCGCGGACCTCGATCATCAGGGCGTCGCCGTCCAGGGTGGACGGCACCATCGGCACGGGCACCGCGAGCTCGGCGAGCCGGGTGCCGGCCCGCCGGTCGGGGGGGACGGCGAAAATCTGCTTGACGTGAATGATCCCGACGGTGTCGTCGAGGTCGCCCCTGACCACCGGGAACCTCGAGTGCCCGGTACGTGCGGCGGCGGACACCAGTTCCTCGACCGAGTCGTCGGCCTGCAGCACGTCGATCTCGGTGCGCGGGGTCATGAACTCCTCGGCTGAGCGGGCGCCGAACTGCAGTGAACGGTCGACGAGCAGCGCGGTGTCGGGGTCGATGGCGCCGCGTTCGGCGGAGTTGCGCACCAGCGCGCCCAGTTCGGCGGGCGAGCGTGCCGAACGCAGCTCCTCAACCGGCTCGATGCCCATCCGGCGCAGGATCCAGTTCGCGGTGCCGTTGGTCAGCCTGATCGCGACGGCGAAGACCTTCGAGAACAGCAGCTGCAGCCCGGCACTGGCGCGGGCGGTGGGCACCGGCCGGGCGACCGCGAGGTTCTTCGGTACCAGCTCGCCGAAAACCATCGACAGTGAGGTCGCGATCAGGATCGCCAGCACCAGCGAGACGCCGCCCACCCCGCCGGCGGGCAGGCCGAGGCGCACCAGCGCCGGGCCGATCAGTCTGGCCAGCACAGGCTCGGCCAGGAAACCGGTGGCCAGGGTGGTGATCGAGATCCCCAGTTGCGCACCCGACAGCTGGGTCGACAGCGTGCGGTGGGCCTGTTGGACCAGGCGGTCCCGGCGGTCCCCGGTACGGGCGTTGTTGTCGACCGTGCTGCGTTCCAGGGCGGTGAGGGAGAACTCGGCGGCCACGAAGACAGCCGTGCCCGCGATCATCAACAGGATCAGCAGCAGGCTCAGGACCGTGTACAGGGCGCTCACCGCGGGCCTGCCGGGATTCCGGTGGTGGCGCCCGGGGGACTAGAGGGAGGCTCGCCGGGGTCGTCGGTACATCCGGCGCAGCCAGCCACCGGCGTCTCCTGCGGCACTGACAGCCTCTCGCGATCGGGGAAAGGGACAGACGATCATGGTAGCCGCTGGCGGCCGGGCCCACCTCGCCCCCGCCGCGGTCTGCTACCAGCCGGTGGGCAGCGGATGGCCCTCGGCGAAACCGGCCGCCGACTGGACTCCCAACACCGCACGTTCATGCAGCTCGGCCAGGGTGGCGGCGCCCACGTAGGTGCAGGTGCTCCGGACGCCCGCGGTGATGTGGTCGAGCAGGTCCTCCACTCCGCCGCGGTCGGGGTCCAGCGCCATCCGTGAGGTGGAGATGCCCTCCTCGAACAGCGCCCTGCGGGCCTGCTCGAAGGGGCTCTCGGCGCCGGTGCGCGCGGCGACGGCGCGCTTGGAGGCCATCCCGTAGCTTTCCTTGTAGGGGCGGCCGTCCCGGTCGACCATGAGATCCCCGGGGGATTCATAGGTGCCGGCGAACCATGATCCGATCATGACGTTGGACGCCCCGGCGGCCAGGGCGAGCGCGACGTCCCGGGGATGGCGGATCCCGCCGTCGGCCCACACATGGCAGCCGAGTTCGCGCGCGGCCCCCGCGCACTCGAGAACGGCGGAGAACTGAGGCCGGCCGACCCCCGTCATCATCCTGGTGGTGCACATCGCACCGGGCCCCACGCCGACCTTGACGATCGAGGCGCCGGCGCCGATCAGC
>CAYXOM010000419.1:0-3089 GCA_964466565.1 uncultured Mycobacterium sp. | reverse complement strand
GGCCTGGGTGCGACCCTCGAGGCCGAGGTCCGAAACCTGCTCACCCAGATTCCCGACGGTGACGGGGGCGTGCTCGCGGCCGAGCAGTTCTACGTCCATGCGCCGTTGGACGGCTTGCCCGGGCGGGCTCCGCACTTCTACCGGTGGCGCACCTCCGACGGGACGTTTGTCGGTGAGGTCGCCTCGGCGTGGACCGCGATGCCCGGCGCACGAGCGTCCACCGGTTGGTTCCGGTTCACCATGATGGGCGACCAGGGTGCTGACGAGACGCCGCCGCTGCCGCCGGGACTGGCGCCGGGTGTCTACGACAACCGCTACTACAAGCCCGACAACGACCCCTCGGCCGACCACGCCGGCAACGTCCTGAACCAGATTGTGCTGTCCAGGCCGGATTTTCACGTGCTGGCCGGAGACATCGCCTACGCGGATCCCAGCGGGCTGGGCAAGCCGGGCAAGTTCGTCAGATCGGGCGATCCCCCGGCCGGATTCGACAAGTTCAACCCCTTCGTGTGGGACGTTTACCTCGCGTCGATCGAGGCCAGCACGGCGTCGACGCCCTGGATGTTTGCGACCGGCAACCACGATATGGAGGCCGCGTACCCGGTGCACGGCTACGGGGGCCATCTCGCGAGGCTGGACTTTCCGGGCAATGGGCCGGCCAACTGTCCATCGGTGTACTCGTTCACCTACGGCAACGTCGCGGTGCTCTCGCTTGACGCCAACGACGTCAGTGACGAGATCACAACGAATACAGGCTATTCCGGCGGAGCCCAGACCAGGTGGGTGGACCGTACCCTTGCCGCGCATCGCGCCGACCCCGAGATCGACTTCATCGTCTGCTTCTTCCATCACTGCGCGTACTCCACCGTCGAGGCCCACGCCAGCGATGGCGGTGTGCGGGCGGCCTGGGTCGATCTGTTCGACCGCCACCAGGTCGACCTGGTGCTGCAGGCGCACAATCACGCGTTCGAGCGCTCGGACCCGATTCGCGGGGGAACTCCGACCCGGGCCGCGCCGGACAACGCGGTCGTCTACCCGGCGACCGACGGCACCGTCTACTACACCGTCGGGTCCGGCGGGCGCCCCCGTTACGCCTTCCAGGAGGGAGAACTGGAGAGCTATCGGGGCAACGAAGTCGCCGACACCTTTGTGCCCAACAGTTACGTGTGGACGCCGGACGGTTCGAAACAGCCGGAGGAGGTCGGCTGGTCCCGGGTGCGTTTCCGCAACTATGCGTTCCTCCGGATCGACGTCCGGCCCGGAACCCTGGTCAGCGAAATGGACGCCACGGCCGTCGACGAGTACGGCCGGGAGTTCGACAAGGTCACCTACCGCAGGCAGGTGACCATCTGACCGAAGTCTCGGCCCACCGAGCGGGCGACGGGAATCGAACCCGCGTAGCTAGTTTGGAAGACTAGGGCTCTACCATTGAGCTACGCCCGCACGCTTGCGCGATCCGTAATCTACCGGCGCCTCCGGCGTCGAGCCAGTAGGCCCACCCGATCCGGCCGGGGCGATTGCCGTTGACCAGGGGCCGGGCCGTAGGATTCGGGCGCACGATCAGCACGGCAGCGGGGTGTAGCGCAGCTTGGTAGCGCATCCGCTTTGGGAGCGGAAGGCCGCAGGTTCAAATCCTGTCACCCCGACGCGCCCGCTAACCCCGGCCGGACCGGACAACGAGGAGCACGAGGAGCAGTAGTGAAGAGCACCGTCGAGCGGTTGAGCCCCACCCGGGTCCGCATCAACGTGGAGGTGCCGTTCGCCGAATTGGAGCCGGAGTTCGACCGTGCCTACCAGCGACTGGCCCAGCAGGTCCGGCTTCCCGGTTTCCGTCCGGGCAAGGCCCCGGCCAAGCTGCTCGAGGCCCGGGTCGGCCGCGGCGCGGTCCTCGAGCAGGTGGTCAACGGCGCGCTGCCCACCCGCTACAGCGAAGCTGTGACGACCACCGAGTTGCGGCCGTTGGGCGAACCTGACATCGAGATCACGAAGATCTCCGACGGCGAGGAGCTGGTGTTCACCGCCGAGGTCGACGTCCGGCCCGAGATCGAACTGCCCGACCTGGGCACGCTCACGCTCTCCGTGGATCCCGTCGAGGTCACCGACGACGACGTCGAGACCGAAGTGCAGGCCCTGCGGGCTCGTTTCGGCACCCTCAAGGGCGTGCAGCGCGCGGCGCAGGACGGCGACTTCGTCTCCATCGACCTGGTGGCGACGGCCGGCGGCGAGGAGGTCGAGGGCGGCCGGACCGAGGGAATCTCCCACGAGGTCGGTTCCGGGCAGCTCATCGACGGCCTCGACGAGGCGATCCTGGGCCTGTCCGAGGGGGAGTCGGCCACGTTCACCACCACGCTGGTCGGCGGCCCGCAGGCCGGCACCGAGGCCGAGGTGACCGTCACCGTGACGGCGGTCAAGGAACGTGAGCTTCCCGAGGCCGACGACGAATTCGCCCAGCTGGCCAGCGAGTTCGACACGATGGAGGCGCTGCGGTCCGACCTCGGCGAACAGGTGCTGCGGGTCAAGCGCATCCACCAGGCCGAGAAGATCCGCGACACGGCGCTGGAGACTCTGCTGGAGATGGTGCAGGTCCCGTTGCCCCAGGCGATCGTCGACGCCCAGGTCTCCTCGGCACTGCACAACGCGATCCGTCCGCTCGACCACGACGAGGAGAAGTTCGCCGCTGCCCTGGAGGCCCAGGGCAGCTCCCGGGAGCAGTTCGACACCGACAACAGGGAGGCCGCGCAGAAGGCGGTCAAGACCCAGCTGCTGATGGACGCGGTCGCCGACGAGCTCGACATCCAGGTCGGCGAGAACGACCTCAGCGAGCGGATCGTGCTGATGGCCCGCCAGTACGGCCTGCAGCCCCAGCAGCTGGTACAGCTGCTCCAGCAGAACAACCAGCTGCCGGCGGTCTTCGCCGACGTGCGACGCGGCTTGGCGGTGGCCGCGGTGGTCGAGGCGGCCACCGTCACCGACACCGCCGGGACCGTGATCGACACCAGTGAGTTCTTCGGCCCCCCGGCCGCCGCGGGGGCCGCCGGGCAGGCGCCCGCGGAGGACCCGGGGGACGGCCCAGGGGACGGTCCGGGGGA
>CAYXOM010000418.1:0-3832 GCA_964466565.1 uncultured Mycobacterium sp. | reverse complement strand
GGCGCGGCGCCCGCGGCAGGATGTCGGTGTCCTCGGTGCTGTTGAACATCGGCCGCACGCTCTTGGCCGCGTCGTTGGCCGGCAGGCCCCGTTGCTGCGTCAAAACCAAGTCCTCGCGTTGTAACCAAAGCGTTATCCAGACCGGGAAGACGGTAACCAAACCGAGACCAAACTGGCAACCCGTCGAGGTGGACCGCCTGGAATTGTGACCTGAATCACTTCGATGCCCCGGCGGCCCCGGTGAGCACGGCCGGGTCTGTCAGCGCCCGCGGGGTACTTATACAGTCCTGAGTGCCGGCACCGAGCTCGTTCGACCACGGCAGACAGCCCGACCTCGACGGAATCCGTCCCCCAAGAGAAGCGAGCCCATGGATCTCTACGAGTACCAGGCGAAAGAACTGTTCGCCAAGCACCACGTCCCGACCACTCCCGGCCGGGTGACCACCTCCGCGGCCGACGCCAGGGCGATCGCCGCGGAGATCGGCCGGCCGGTCATGGTGAAAGCCCAGGTCAAGACCGGCGGGCGCGGCAAGGCCGGCGGGGTGAAGTACGCAGCCACCCCGGACGAGGCCCACACCTGCGCAGACGACATCCTGGGCCTGGACATCAAGGGCCACGTGGTGAGGAAACTGCTGGTCGCCGAGGCCAGCGACATCGCCGAGGAGTACTACCTGTCCTTCCTGCTCGACCGCGCCAACCGGACCTACCTGGCGATGTGCTCGGTGGAGGGCGGCATGGAGATCGAGGAGGTCGCGGCGACCAAGCCCGATCGGCTGGCCAGGGTCGCCGTCGACCCCACCACCGGGGTCGACGTGGCCCTCGCCCGCGAGATCGCCGAGAGGGGCCACCTGCCCGCCGAGGTGCTCGACGCCGCGGCGGTCACCATCGCCAAACTCTGGGAGGTCTTCGTCTCCGAGGACGCCACTCTGGTCGAGGTCAACCCGCTGGTGCGCACTCCCGACGACCGGATCCTGGCGCTGGACGGCAAGATCACCCTGGACGGCAACGCCGACTTCCGCCACCCCGACCATGCTCAGTTCGAGGACACCGAGACCACCGACCCGCTGGAACTCAAGGCCAAGCAGCACGACCTCAACTACGTCAAGCTCGACGGCGAGGTCGGCGTGATCGGCAACGGGGCGGGCCTGGTGATGTCCACCCTCGACGTGGTTGCCTACGCCGGGGAGAGACACGGCGGGGTCAAGCCGGCCAACTTCCTCGACATCGGCGGCGGCGCCTCGGCGGAGGTGATGGCGGCCGGGCTGGACGTGATCCTCGGCGACGAACAGGTCAGAAGCGTGTTCGTGAACGTGTTCGGCGGCATCACGTCCTGCGACGCGGTGGCGACGGGGATCGTCAAGGCGCTGCAGATGCTGGAGGGCAGATCGGGGGCCGACAAGCCGTTGATCGTCCGCCTCGACGGCAACAACGTCGAGGAGGGACGCCGGATCCTCGCCGAGGCGGACCACCCGCTGATCACCCTGGCCGAGACGATGGACTCCGGTGCCGACAAGGCCGCTGAACTCGCCTGTGCCGCAGGAAAGGATGCCTGAGCCATGTCGATCTTTTTGAACTCCGATTCCAAGGTCATCGTCCAGGGCATCACCGGGGGCGAGGGGACCAAGCACACCGCGCTGATGCTCAAGGCCGGCACCCGGATCGTTGGCGGCGTCAACGCGCGCAAAGCCGGAACCACGGTGGCACACAGGGACAAAGCGGGCAACGACGTCGAACTTCCGGTCTTCGCCTCCGTGGCCGAGGGGATGGCGGAGACCGGGGCCGACGTCTCGATCGCCTTCGTGCCGCCGCAGTTCGCCAAGGACGCCATCGTCGAGGCCATCGACGCGGGGATCGGGCTCCTGGTGGTCATCACCGAGGGAATCCCCGTGCAGGACACGGCTTATGCCTGGGCATACAACGTCAAGAAGGGCAACAAGACCCGCATCATCGGCCCGAACTGCCCCGGCATCATCACCCCGGGCGAGGCGCTGGCCGGGATCACCCCGGCGACCATCACCGGTACGGGGCCGATCGGGCTGGTCTCGAAGTCGGGCACGCTGACCTATCAGATGATGTTCGAGCTGAGGGATTTCGGCTTCTCGACGGCGATCGGCATCGGCGGCGACCCGGTGATCGGCACCACCCACATCGACGCCATCGAGGCATTCGAGAAGGACCCGGAGACGAAGCTGATCGTGATGATCGGCGAGATCGGCGGAGACGCCGAGGAGCGGGCGGCCGACTACATCAAGGCCCACGTCACCAAACCGGTGGTGGGCTACGTCGCCGGTTTCACCGCCCCGGAGGGCAAGACCATGGGCCACGCCGGTGCCATCGTGTCGGGCTCATCGGGCACCGCCGCGGCCAAGAAGGAGGCCCTGGAGGCCGCCGGGGTGCAGGTCGGCAAAACGCCGTCGGCGACGGCCGAACTGGCCCGGGAGATCCTGAAGACCCTGTGAGCGTCGATCCGCGCACGCCCGTCCTGATCGGGGTGGGCCAGTTCACCGAACGCATCGACGACCCCGGTTACCGCGGGATGTCCGCGGTGGAACTCGCCGCGGCCGCCGCCGCCGCCGCACTGGCCGACACCGGGGCCGCCGCGGCCGTCGCGCAGTCGATCGACACGGTCGTTGGACTCCGCCAGTTCGAGATCTCCGGCCCGGGGATGGCCCCGCTGGGCTGCTCGGCGAACTATCCGCGCTCCGTTGCCCGCCGGGTGGGCGCGGCGCCGGCTCGGGCAGTGCTCGAGCCCATCGGGGGCCAGGGTCCGCAGCACGTCATGACCGAGTTCGGGGCGGCCATCGCGGCCGGTTCGGCCGACGTGGTGCTGGTGCTGGGTTCGGAGAACGGGTCCACGCTGCGGACCTTCGCGGGCCGGCCGGACGCTCCGGACCACTCCGAGGTGGTCGAGGGGCAACTGGAGGACCGCGGCTTCGGTTACCAGGGGCTGTTCAGTGACTACACGGTGGCGCACGGGCTGGTCGGGGCGCCGGCGCAATACGGGCTGCTGGAGAACGCCCGGCGGGGCCGGGTGGGCCTCGACGTCGCCGGGTATCGCACCGCGATGGCCGAACTCTTCGCGCCGTTCTCCGCCGTCGCCGGGGTGAACCCGTATGCGGCGTCGCCGGTGCGGCGCTCGGTGGCCGATATCGCCACCGTCGACTCCGGCAACCGGATGATCTGCGATCCCTACCCGCGCCTGCTGGTGGCACGCGACCAGGTCAATCAGGGCGCGGCGGTGGTGCTGACCTCGCTGCAGACCGCCGGTCGTCTGGGCGTTCCGGAGTCCCACCGGGTGTTCCTGCGCGGCCACGCCGATCTGGTCGATCAGCCGCTGCTGGACCGGGCCGACCTGGGCTGCAACTCGGCCTCGGTACTTGCGGTCGAGGAGGCACTGCGGACCGCCGGGGTGGGACTCGACGACATCGGCACCTTCGACCTGTACAGCTGCTTTCCCATCCCGGTGTTCAGCATCTGCGACGGCACCGGCCTGTCCCCCGCGGACCCCCGTGGCCTGACGGTCACCGGCGGCCTGCCCTACTTCGGCGGCCCCGGCAACAGCTACTCGCTGCACGCCATCGCCGAGACCGTCGTGCGGATGCGTTCGGCGCCAGGGGCTTACGGTTTGGTGGGAGCCAACGGCGGGGTCATGAACAAGTACTCGGCGGGGGTGTACTCCACCGAGGGGGCGGACTGGGTGACTGACCGCAGCGCGATGTTGTGCGCCGAGGTCGCCGCTCGGCGGGCGGTGGCGGTGACCAAGAAGGCCCGCGGGCCGGCGATCGTCGAGACCTACACCGTGCGCTACGACTGGCCGGTTCGCACCGGCATC